>JANWXL010000494.1 GCA_025055265.1 Roseiflexus sp. | reverse complement strand
GTCTTCCCGCTGACGCAGCGGATGGCGGAGCGCTTCAAGGACGAGGGGTACGCAGGCAGCATCACGATTGACTCGATTGGCACCGGCGCAGGCTTCGAGCGCTTCTGCAAGGCGGGCGAGACCGACATCGCCAACGCCAGTCGCCCCATTCGCCCGGCGGAAGTCGAAAACTGCCGCGCCATCGGACGGACCCCCGTCGAGTTTCGCGTCGGCACCGACGCGCTCGCCGTGGTGGTCAACCCGGCCAACACCTTCGTTGACACCCTGACCAAGGCGCAACTGGCGGAGATTTTCTCCGGCAAAGCCAAGACCTGGAAGGATGTCAACCCCGCCTGGCCCGCCAACCCGATCAAGCTCTTCAGCCCCGGCTCGGACTCCGGCACCTTCGACTTCTTCGTCGAAGTGGTGATGGACCCGGCGTTCGAGAAGAAGGGCAAAGAGGCGATTCTGAACGCGCCGGGCATTCAGTTGAGCGAGAACGACAACGTGCTGGTGCAGGGGGTGGAAGGCGACCCGAACGCGATTGGCTACTTCGGCTACGCCTACTTCATCGCCGAGAAGGATCGCCTGCGCGCGGTGAAGGTCGAAGGGGTCGAGCCGACCGACCGGACGGCGGAGACGGGCGAATACCCGCTGGCGCGCCCGCTGTTCATCTATTCCGACCCGAAGATTATGAAGGAGAAGCCGCAGGTCGCCGCGTTCATCAACTTCTATCTGACCTTTGTCAACGAGGAAATCAAGGACGTCGGCTACTTCCCCGCCTCGCAGCAGGCGATCAGCGTTGCCAAACTGAACTGGCTGGGCGCTATGAAACCGTAGTCTTCAGTGCGGAAGCGTGGGGCAGGCATATATCTGCCCCACACTGCCTGGCGCCAGGTATAGGTCCCGACAATGGCAGAGGCGTTGAGACGGTGATAATGCCTGAGATCTCGCTAAACACAGGCATCCAATTCGTTGCTGCTTTGGGATGCCTGTCAACTCCTCGATCTCCCTCATCCGCACAACCGTTGTACGTCCTCACCAATCCGAAACCGTGCTATACTGCATGCCAGAGACAAAAACGGCTCTTCCAGGACCATGGTAAGGAGATCTGAGTTAAATGGAACAGGAAGCGCGTGTAAGTATCGAACGCTCTGCAGTCATTCCTGCTGGCACGATTAACCTGCGCGGCAGGCGGCGGTTTGGCGAGCGTATTATCGAGACAATTGTCTTCATCTGTGGCGCCATTTCGATTTTTACCACCACTGCAATTGTTATTGTGCTCTTTCAAGAAGCATGGTTGTTCTTTGGCTCGCCTGAAGTTGATCTGACAGAGTTCTTCAGCACTACGACGTGGCAGCCGGAGACTGGACGGTTCGGCATCTGGCCCCTGATGATGTCGACGCTGATCACCAGCATCATTGCGCTGCTGGTGGCAGTCCCTCTGGGTCTGGGCGCCGCGATCTATCTGAGCGAATATGCGTCGCCGACTGCACGCGGGTACCTCAAGCCAATCCTCGAAGTGCTGGCTGGCGTGCCAACCGTCGTCTACGGCTACTTTGCGCTGACGTTTGTGACGCCGGTTATTCTGCAGGGATTGCTCGGCAAGGAAAACGTCGAGATTTACAATATGCTTTCGGCGGGCCTGACGATGGGGATTATGATCTTGCCGCTGGTCGCTTCGATGAGCGAGGATGCACTAAGCGCTGTGCCGCGTTCGCTCCGCGAGGGATCATATGGTCTTGGCGCCACCCGCCTCGAAACGTCGGTGCGCGTGGTGGTGCCAGCGGCGTTGTCGGGCATTCTGGCGGCCGTGATTGTGGCAATGTCGCGCGCCGTCGGTGAAACGATGATTGTGGCGCTGGCGGCTGGCGCCGGACCACGCTTTACCTTCAACCCGCTCCAGGCTGCTGAAACGATGACCGGTCACATCGCACGCATCAGCGGCGGCGATATCAGTTACGCCAGCATCCAGTACACCAGTATTTTCGCTATCGCGCTGGTGCTCTTCTTCATGACGCTGCTGCTCAATCTGTTGAGCGGCTGGGTGGTGCGCCGCTTCCGGGAGGTCTACGAATGAGCACAACCTTGAACCCTGGTGAGCGTCCGACCGGCTATCTACCGGAAGGCGCCGATATTAATCGAAATATCGCGGCGCGGCGTCTGCGCGGCAAAATCTGGCAGGCGCTCTTTTTCTCATCGCTGGTCATTGGATTGCTGGCGCTTGGCACACTGCTCTATACGATCATTGACGACTCGTTCGGGTATATTGCCGTGCAGACCAAGATTGATCCGGAAGAATTGTCGGATCGCCCGCTCGCAGAGTTGTCGAAAGAAGAGTTGATCGAAATCCTGCGCGCCAATATCTCTGCCGGTCTGTTTCGCCGTTTCGACCGCGACGAGCCGTTCAGCGAACGCTCGAAAGAGAGCGTGCTCCAACTGATCGAAGAGCGCGTGATCGGGCGAGAAGTCGTCGCCTCTTTCAAATTGACCGAGTCACTCCTCGAACGCGAACGGATCGAGGCAACCGTCCGCGAACGCTTCCCCCGCGCCAGACTCGAATTTCATTCGTGGCTCAATCGCGACTTTCTCACCCGCCCAATGAGCAGCGTTCCTATCCTGGCAGGTGTGGGGAATGCAATCCTGGGTTCGCTGTGGGTCATTGCCATTACGATGATCCTCGCTGTTCCGATCGGCATTCTGGGCGGCGTGTACCTGGAGGAGTACGCCAGCGACACCTGGTACTACCGCTTGATTGAGACGAATATCAATAATCTGGCGGGTGTGCCCTCAATTATCTATGGCATCCTGGGCCTGGCGGTCTTCGTGCGTGCGCTCGAACCGTTGACCAGCGGCGCCGCATTTGGCGTGACCGACTCGAATGGGCGCACGATTCTTTCTGCCGGGTTGACGATGGCGTTGCTGGTGTTGCCGCTGATGATCATCAACGCGCGTGAGGCGATCCGCGCCGTGCCGCAGTCGATCCGTCAGGCTTCGTATGGTCTGGGCGCCACCAAATGGCAGACGGTCTGGCACCACGTATTGCCGAATGCGTTGCCTGGCATTCTGACCGGCACCATCCTGAGCATGTCGCGCGCGATGGGCGAAACGGCCCCGCTGATCGTTGTCGGCGCTTCGACATTTGTCGTGTTCTTCCCGGATAGCGTCTTCGACAAGTTTACCGTCATTCCAATCCAGATTTACAACTGGACCTCGCAACCTGGCTCTCAGTTCCGCAATATTGCCGCAGCAGCGATCATCGTTCTGCTTGTCACGCTGCTGCTGCTCAACGCCACGGCGATCTTGCTGCGTAATCGTTTCAAGAGGAGTTACTGATGACAGTCGCAGAACTTTCTGCTGTGGATATGGCGCAGGCGAACGGCAGGTATGCGGTTGAATTGCACAATACGCATATCTATTATGGCTCGTTTCGCGCAGTCAAGGATGTCAGCCTCCAGATTGAACGGCAAAGAATCACTGCGTTTATCGGGCCGTCGGGATGCGGTAAGAGCACCGTGCTGCGCGCCATTAACCGGATGAACGACCTGATCCCTGGTTCGCGCCTTGAGGGTCGGATTCTGTTCCACGGCAAGAATATCTATGATCCCGACGTGGATCCGGTGGAGGTGCGGCGGCGAATCGGGATGGTGTTTCAAAAGCCTAACCCATTTCCCAAGAGTATCTACGACAATATTATGTTTGGTCCGCGCATCAATGGCTGGCGCGGCACAAAAGCGCAGGCGGACGAACTGGTGGAGCGCGCGCTGCGCGGCGCCGCAATCTGGGACGAGGTCAAGGACAAGCTGCACCAACCCGGCACAGCGCTCTCCGGCGGGCAGCAGCAGCGCCTGTGCATCGCTCGCGCCCTGGCAGTGCAGCCCGAAGTCATTCTGATGGACGAGCCGTGCTCGGCGCTTGACCCGATCTCGACGCTGAAGATCGAAGAGCTGATGCTTGAATTGCGGCGCAACTACACAATTATTATTGTGACCCACAACATGCAGCAGGCAAGCCGCGTTTCGGACTATACCGCCTTCTTCCTGATGGACGCCGACCGCGCCGGTCAGCTCGTCGAGTACGGTCCAACTGAACAGATCTTCACCTCGCCAAACGACAAACGCACTGAAGATTACATCAGCGGGCGATTCGGATAAGCGATGGGCGCGCTTCATAGCATGGCGCACGACTACGAATATCTGCGCCACACGCTCAATGCCATGGCGCATCGGGTGCAAACTGCTCTGCACGAGAGTCTCCAGACATTGCGGCGCTCCGATGCCATCGGCGCCGGTCAGATCATTCGCGACGATCCCGACATCAACGCGCTCCAGCAGGATATTGAAGATCTCGTTGCGCGCTTCATCACGCAATGGCAGCCGCTCCTGCGCGATCTGCGCCGCGTCCTGGCAATGCTTGCAGTTGCCAGCGAACTCGAGCGCATCGGCGATTATGCCAGGCAAGTGGCCACGCAGGTGCGCCGCGCTCACGATGACAACCATCCGCTACTGATGGTGGCGGATCTGCTGGAGTTAGGAGCGCTAACCGAACACATCCTCTCTTCCACCATTGCTGCATTTCTCGCCGAGGATACTGCAGCGGCGCGAGCGATTGCCGCACTCGACGATCAGGTTGACGAGCGCCGACGCGCCATCACTGCAGCCATCCGTCAGGCGGCGCGCACTGATAGCTCGCTCTTTGATGCAGCCATCGCCTCTATTGGAATCACCCACATCCTCGAACGAGTCGCTGACCGGGCGACGAACATCGCCGAACGCGCCATTTATCTTGCGACGGCGATCCATGAGTCACTCAATGAATAGGACCGGTAAGACCACGTCTGCGCCGAGCAGGTGGAACAACGTCTTTCGTCAACGACGGAAGCGAGCAGTTGAGGATTCCTGCGCCTTCGTCCGGGTTTTGTTAAGACTTATGAGCATTTCATAACGAGAACTTAAGTCAGTGCTAATGAGTCTCTTAACACAGGTTTGATAGCCTGCACGTGAGATTCTGTACGTCTGCCAACACCATATCGACAGACGCAACGTATGCCCGCAGCAGAGCGTGCCTTGCGCAAGGTACGATCTGGCGCTGCGGGATTCGTGTGTCAGTGTCGAAAGGATGGATGGCGTGCAGCAGGAAAAGACGCTTAGAAAGATCAGGGAGAGGAGCATGCGACGGTACTTCATCCATTCGGTCCTGGCGATGACGGCGCTGCTGCTTTTGGCTTCGACGTTCATCGTTGCCGCGCCTGCCCAGGCGCAGACCCAGCCATCGCCGACACCACGCCCACAGGTGACCCCGACACGACCACGCGCAACGCCGACGCCACGCCCCCGACGGACGCCAACGCCGCGTCCACAGGCAGCGACCCCGACTGTGCGTCCGACGGCGCCGACAGCCTGGGCGCCGCGCCAGATCAGCGGCGTTGCGCTCCAGGGATCAGGAGCGACCTTCCCGAACCCGCTCTATCAGGCATGGATCAGCGTGTACAAGAACATCGTACCCGGCGTGACCATCAGTTATCAGGCGGTTGGTTCCGGTCAGGGGCAGCGCGACTTTATCCGCTATCTGACCGACTTCGGCGGGACGGACTCGGCTCTGCCAGCGGACCGTATCGCGGTTGAAGCCCCGGACACTCTGCACGTACCGATGGTTATTGGCGCTGTCGTACCGACCTACAACCTGCCCGGATTGCCGTCCGGCACGGTGCTGCGCTTCTCGCCAGAAACGCTCAGCGGCATCTACCTCGGCGAAATTACGCGCTGGAACGACCCCAAGATCGTGGCTGACAACCCTGGCGTACCGCTGCCCGACCTGGCGATTACGCCGGTCTATCGCTCGGATAGCTCCGGCACGACTGCGATCTGGACCGATTACCTGTCGAAAGTGAGCGAAGCCTGGCGTACCCGCGTCGGTGCCGGCACCACGGTGCGCTGGCCCGCAGGCATTGGCGCGCCGGGCAACGCTGGCGTGGCAGGCACGGTGGTGCGCACCGAAGGCGCGATTGGGTATGTGGAGCAGGCGTTTGCTATCGGTAACCGTTTGCCGGTGCCAGCCGTGAAGAACGCGGCGGGCAACTACGTTCTACCCACGCCAGAGACGGTTTCCGCCGCCGCTGCAGGTGTGACCATCCCCGATGACCTGCGCTACTCGATCACGAATCCGCAGGGAGCGAACTCTTATCCGATCGCCGGTCTGACGTATATCCTCATTCGCGCAGAGACCTACACCGATGTGCCGAAGGCGCAGGCGCTCACCGACTTCCTCTACTGGTGTCTGACGGAAGGTCAGGGCGCTGCCGTTCGTCTGGGGTATGTTCAGTTGCCCACTGAGGTCCGACTGAAAGCGATGGCGCAGTTGAACAAGGTGCGCGTCCGCGGCGAGCAGGTGTTCACAACGCCGCCGCGCTAATCACGCCGCTTACTGCAAAGTTGCTGCTGTAGCAGGGAGGTCATCCCTGCTACAGCATTTGTCTCAATGTGAAAAAGAGTATCGTGCTGGAGAGAATGTATGGCACAGGCACAGGCGACAAGTGAGACGTTTCGTGAGCGTATCGCAAAACGTACACAGCATGGAGATGGCATTTTCTGGGGTTTAACCCTCTTTTTTGCCCTTCTGGTGATTGTCCTGGTTTTTGCGATCGTCTGGGTAACGTGGAGCGACTCGCAACTGGCACGTGAGCGCTTTGGATGGGCGTTCTTCACATCAGGAGAGTGGAATCCGGTTGAAACGCCGGTCAATCCAGTCAGTTTCGGCGCGATGCCAGCTATCGTCGGCACGCTCGTCTCTTCAGCGATCGCGCTCGTCCTGGCTGCGCCGGTTGCGATTGGCATTGGCATTTTTCTGGCAGAATTGTGCCCGCCAGCCCTGCGCACGCCCCTGTCATTCATGGTTGAATTGCTCGCCGCCATCCCGAGCGTCATCTACGGCGTATGGGGGGTCATGGTGTTCGCGCCTTTCTTCACGCAAAACGTTGCGATGCCTATATCGGAGACGATAGGACAGGTGGTTCCCTGGCTGGGCGGCGAGCGAGTGGCGTCCGGTCGCGGCCTGCTTATCGCGGGGATCATCCTGTCGATCATGATCCTGCCGACGATCGCGGCCATTACCCGCGATGTGCTGACTCTGGTGCCGAATACGCAGCGTGAGGTCATGCTGGCGCTGGGGGCGACGAAATGGGAAGTCATCTGGCTGGCGGTCGTGCCGTATGCACGCGCTGGCATTATCGGCGCTGTGATGCTTGGATTGGGGCGCGCCCTGGGAGAAACCATGGCAGCCACCATGCTGGTCGGCAATCGTCCGCAGGTGCCGCAGACCCTGTTTGAGCCAGCCACAACCGCCGCCTCACTGGTCGCCAGCGAGCTGGTCAATGCACAGACGCTGATCCACGAGAGCGCGCTGGTGCTCATTGCGCTGGCGCTTTTTGCAATTACCCTGCTGCTGAATCTGTCTGCCCGTCTGCTGATCTGGTACATGAACCGCGGACCTGTAGGGAGGACGCGCGCATGAGCCTGAAATCGAGTGCATCGCCTAATTACTCCCGCCGCAAAGCCGTCGATCTGATCATGCGCGGTCTGGTCTTGATAGCGACCGGACTTGCCATTGTGCCGCTGGTGTTGATCATCGGGTATGTCGTGGTCATCGGCGGCGGCGCCTTGAACTGGGAGTTTTTCACCGATATTTATCAACCGCCGATGACCGTGTCGATGCCCGATCTCGGTCCCGTCGATCCGAACGATCCGTTTGCCAACCTCGACCTGGGGTCGCTCGTCGGCGGCGAACCTGCGACCGGTCAGGAAGGCGCTGGCGACGAGAAAGGGGCGGACATTCTTGAAGCGCCTCCGCGCGGCGGCGTCTTCCACGGAATCGTCGGCACGCTGCTTATCACGACCGTGGCGCTGCTTATCGCCATGCCGATCGGGATCATGGCAGGGATCTTTCTGTCCGAATTCCCCGACAACTCGGTGGCGACGACGGTGCGATTTGCGTGTGATGTGTTGTCGGGCGCGCCTTCGATTATCGTGGGCGTGACGGCGTACATTCTCATTGTCAATGCCAAAGGCGCCGATGGTCAACCGCTCGGATTCGCCGGCATCGCTGGCTCGATTGCGCTCACGTTTCTCATGGTGCCGACGATTACGCGCACTACTGAGGAAGTGTTGAAACTGGTGCCCGAAGCGACCCGAGAAGCGGCGCTGGCGATGGGCGCGACAACCTGGTATTCGACGTTTACTGTCGTTGTGCCAACCGCGCTCTCCGGCATCGTCACCGGCATTATGCTTGCGTTTGCTCGTGGCGCGGGCGAAACTGCTCCATTGATCATGACTGTGCTCGGCAGCAATGTGCTGATGACCAATCTGCTCGAGCCGATGGCGGCGCTGCCGCTGATCACCTATCGTTACACCGAGTCGCCGTTTCCGAGCGAAAACACCCTCGCCTGGGGCAGCGCCTTCGTGTTAATGATGCTGGTGTTGCTGGTCAATATCCTGGTGCGCATCGCCACGCGCAACCGTCTGCGCATGCGTTAGCGCGGAACATGTCTGTAGGGGAAGAGACCTGATCTATGACCATACCGCCTCTAACGACAACATCTACGATCCATATTCGCGACCTGAAACCCTACTATGGCAAACGTCTTGCAGTCAGGCCCGTGAATATGACGATCGAGCCGAATAAAATCACTGCCATCATCGGACCATCGGGATGCGGCAAGAGTACCGTGCTGCGGTGCATCAACCGCA
>JANWXL010000445.1 GCA_025055265.1 Roseiflexus sp. | reverse complement strand
GGTATGTAACCAAAATATAACCAGAGGCGCGATGGCTTATCGGATTCGCTTTTCGAAGACCATCAGGCAATACGCGACGATTCGGCGCGCCAGGCACTCTTGCAGCGCCAGGCTGCCGGAGAGACTGTGGATGAAGGGATGCGCCCGCCCTGCCAGGCGCAGCAGATCGCGCGCCGCGCCTGCCAGGAACGGCGGAAGGCGGTGCAGCCGCAGAGCGCCGGTCAGGTCGCAGGTGCTCCGGAGGGCAAGTCCGGCGCGGCGCGCTGCAGCCAGCGTCGCGTCGAGCGATTGCACGCCGGGGACGCGCCACCCCTCGCGGAAGGCCGTCAGCCAGCGTTCTTCCGCAGTGTTCAATGGTGTGCGTACAACGACATCGTCACAGACAATCAGTCGTCCGCCAGGAAGGAGCGCTGCGGATGCCTGGTCAAAGGCGCGTTGCGGATCAGGGGAGTGGGCGAATGCTTCGATTGCCAGCGCAATGTGGAAGTGTGCAGCAAACGGAAGATGATGGAAATCGCCGGTGATCACCACTGCGCGCGCGCGCGGCAGGATCCGTCGCGCAATCCGCGCCTGCGTTGCGCTCAGGGTCACGCCAGCCAGTCGCGCCTCCGGCAGCGCGCGCGCGCAGCACGCCAGCGTTCCCCCCAGACCGCATCCCAGATCGAGCAGGCGTAGCGGAGCGACGCCCCGCTCAGCAACGAATGATTGTATCTCTGCCAGCGCCAGCGCGTTGACCCGTTGCAACGCCGCATCGAACGTCGTCACCGCTTCGTCCCAGACAGCGCGATGAACTGCATGCGCCCGGTTACCCAACCCTAACGCGCGGAACAGGCGGGTATTCTGGTCGTAGTAGCGCTGAATTGCACGGATCGACACGGTATGAGCAGTGTGCGGCGTCATAGGCGATCTGTCTTCCCTTCGCTTCCCGACTCGCATCACCTCTGGCTCCGGCGCCTGCCAGACACGCGCACACAAAGGCGCGAAGGCGAAAAGGTTGAATGCAGGAAGGTTGAAGGCGGAACGTCCTAACCCCTGCCTCCACGGTCGTGATCAGCGTTCGCTGCTCCGCTCCAGTTGTCCATCTGCCGGACAAGCAACTCGACCGTCTCGATGTTGTGGGACAGATCGGCTTTGACAGAGCGCAGCAGACGTAAGGCACGCTGCTGACAGTGACGTATGACGAAAGGGGTTGGGCGTTTGGGGGGAGGCTGGCGTGTTGCCCATCGCCACCATATGCCCGCAATGCCAGCCAGTGCTCCGCCTCCGCCGATCAGGACGGCAATCCAGGGCGCTCCGATCAGCCAGATCAGCAGCGCCAGCGCGATACTCGCAAGCAGCAGCGTCCAACACGATGCCGGGAGCGGAGGACGTTGCCATTGCCACTGGCGGGGGATAACGCGAAGCGGTATCATGACGTTGCGAGTGAGACGTTGCATCAGAGATACAGTCACTCTCTCCGTATGGAGCGGTATGATGATACCAGACACGCACCCGATCGACAAACTTTTGCGCCCCTTCGATGGTCAGGTTCCAGGCATCAGCGTACTACTGCTCGTCGATGGCAGCGCGTACTATGCCCGGGCGCTCGGCATGGCGGACCTCGAACAGAATACGGCTGTCACCATTGCCACAAACTTTCGTCTGGCATCATTGACCAAGCAGTTCACCGCGGCTGCCGTGCTGCGATTGGCGGCGCAGGGCGCCCTTGCGCTCGATGAAACGATTGCACGATTTTTTGAACCGGCGCCCGCTTTCTGGCGTCAGATTACCGTCCACCATCTGCTGACCCATACGTCGGGACTGGCAGATTACGAGGAACTGATTCCTCCTGGCACGACCGCGCAACTGCGCGATCACGACGTGTTCGACCTTGTGCGGCGCGTTGATGCGGGATACGCGGCGCCTGGCGCAGCGTTCCGCTACAGCAACACCGGCTACTGTCTGCTGGCGCTGATCGTCGAGCGTGTCGCCGCTCAACCGTTTGCCGTGTTTCTGCGGGAGCAGGTATTTCTGCCAGCCGGCATGCGTTTCACCATGGCGTATGAAGGCGACGGCGGCGCCATTCCGCGCCGCGCTTTTGGATACTCGCTCCGCGACGGCGCTTTCGTTCGTACTGACCAGAGTCTGACGAGCGCCACGCTGGGGGATGGCGGCGTCTACAGTTCGACCATTGATCTCGAGCGCTGGGACGCGGCGCTCTCTGATGATGCGTTCCTTCCAGAGCCGTGGCGCGCAGCCGTGTTCACCCCCCACGTTGTCACGCCATCCGGCGATGCGTATGGCTATGGCTGGTTCCTGACCCGTATCGCCGGGCAGCGCGCCGCCTATCATACCGGCGAAACCGCAGGCTTCCGCACCGCCATTGTACGCATGCTGGATCGCCGGTGCACGGCGATTGTCCTGGCAAATCGCAGCGAGGCGGAGACGCTGCCGATTGCACGCATGCTTGTACAGACGGTGCTGGAGAGTGATGGTATGATGGAGTGAGCTCATCTTCCTAATAAGGGTTTTGCAGGAGACGGAAAGCAGCGATGGCACACGCCCCTTCAGCAACTGACATCGGGCATCTGCTTGAGATGCTGGTTCGCGAGCAGCGCATTAAGCTGGAGATAACCGGTGGCGTGCCAACCTGGCGTTTGCTGTCCAGTGTGCGCCATCAAAAAGTGATAGATCGCATTCGTGCAAGCATTACGCCCATTTCAGGCGCGTCGGGCGGGTGTGGATGCTACCATCTATCAGATGCGTCGCTCGTCTTTCCTGACGGGTCGTACCGGCGCCCTGACATTGCCATTTTCTGCGTCGAGCCGCCTGACATTGATGAGTCGTGGAAGTGCGTTCCCGAAGCGGTTATTGAAATCGTCAGTCCGGGCTACACGGAAAAGGACATGAGCATCAATCCGACCTGGTATTTGTCGCAGGGCGTCAAAGATGTGCTGATCGTCGAACCGCGCGAACGCTGGGTGCAGCATTTCAGTCACGGTCATCCGCCCGCCACGCACCAATGGCCCTATACCGCTGAATTGCACTGCGGCTGCCGGGTGACGATCTGACGGCGCCTCAGCGTGCCGGTTCAGCAATCGTGATCAGGCGGTGGCTCATATCCACCACCTCACGACCGACGATGACTTTGTCGCCGATGCACGAGATGAGAGTCAGGCGTTCACGCCCTTGCGGCAGCATCCATTCCACTTCGGTCGGGCGCACCCACACCTGGCGCGTCACCACATACTCGAAGGCGGTTCCGTTCGAGTCGTACACGGTCAACCGCGCGCCGGGGCGCAACTCCTTCAGGCGCGCAAATGGCGCGGGAATGCGCGGGGCGTGGCTGAAACGCAGCACGTGTCCCCACAGCACCACATTCTCGCCCTGTCCTGGCAATGCGCTGCGGTTGTACCAGCCGACGTCGTGATCCGGTACGATCGGCATTCCCTGGACATCCAGCCCAACCGCAACAATGCGAGCGTCCATGCTGACCTCGCGGGCGACAATGCGCACCGGAGCGGCGCCTGACGTTTGGTCTGCACGCACAACCACTGGCGCACGCGCCACCGGACCGTACTCACGTCCAAGCAGACCAAGCAACACATTCGCGGGCGGCGGATTTTCGGGGTGCACCTCGAAGCGTCCTCGCTCAAACCACTGCACCACGTAAGCGTTGCCGTCGGCGAGGGTCTCCAACCGCGCCTCAGTCAGTGGAACGCCGAAGAGCGCCAGGCTTTCGGCCTCGCTCACTCCTGGCTTCCCGTCGAGTTGCAGACCGGCAGAGCGCCATGCCGTCAGGATTGGCCCGCAGGCGTTGATGCCGGTCTGCGGGAACAGGCGACATTCCCCTGATGCGGTGACATTCACCGGCGTGCCGCTGCGGTCGCCGCGCGCCAGCAGTTCGGCGCCGAGACGACCGAGTTGCACGTCGTAGGGTCGCGGGTTCGCCGGGTGCAGTTCCAGGCGGGCGCGCTCGAACCATTGCACCTGCAATGGGCGTCCTTCGATCGTTTCTGTTTGCAACGGCGTGATCGGGTAGCCAAAGACGCGCAGCCCGCCGTTCTGTTCCCAGAACTCACGGATGCGCCCGCTGATGCAGTAGCCCGTTTCGACGAAGCATCGCTCTCCGCGCTGGGCATGCACGCTGTGGGGAAGAAATATTCCTGTGCAGACGATGATGATCAGGAGACGTGAGGACATATTTTTACCTCAAGACCTTTGAGGTCGCGATGAGGTTTCGCTCAGGGGACAAGTCCCTTGCCGCCTGCGACGCCTCTGGTGAGGCGACGTTCGTGGCGTAGACCTCAAAGGTCGGACACGTTTCCACCTGCCCTCTACCCGTTGGTCCCGGACGGCGCCGGGGTGGCCGCGCCGCAGGCGCGCCCCTCCGTTCGCCCTACCCGCCGGTCCCCGACGGCGCCAGGGTGGGCGCGCCCCGGCGCGCCCCTCCGTTCGCCCTACCCGCCGGTCCCCGACGGCGCCGGGGTGGGCGCGCCCGCGATGCGCCCCTCCTTTCACCCCTTAACTCCCAACTCTTCCCGCGCTCGCGCGACATCGACGAGGCGCGCCGGTCCGGCAATGCGGCCACGGATTGTCTCCAGGTTGAGGCCAAGCCCTTCGATCGCGGCAACCACAGCGTCCTCGCAGTCGCGGTGCGTGATGAACACCGCCGTTGGACCGGTGTCGGTTGAGCAGTAGACCGGCACGCCCGCAGAGCGGAGATCGTTGCACATGCGAAAGAGCGCAATGTTTTCAGGTTCCCAGCCGATCAGTTTGTTCTCCAGGCTTCCCGACATGGTGACGCCGTGCAGCCGCATGCTATCGAGTTCCGCCCACCGCCCGAGGGTGCGCCAGTCTCCTGCGCGCGCGGCGGCAATGCACGCCAGCGCCTCGTCGCGTCGGTTCAGCATCCAGCAGCGAAACAGCGCGCTCGTCGGAGCGTCCAGGTGCGCCTGTTCGGTTTTCAGCCCGATGCGCGAGTCGATCGGCACGGTAATCAGGCGAACATCGTCGAGTTGCCCGGCATCATCGAGACGAACGGCAAAACTCTCTTCGTGGGGTATTCCGGGATACGACAGCCAGATCGAGCATCCGCCAGCCGCGCTGCGACACCCGGAACCCGCCAGGAGGCGCGCCATGCAACTGACCAGGCGACGGTTGGCTGCCACGTCGTCGCCGTACAGCGCTGCAATCGCCGCCAGCGCCAGCGCCGCCGATGCCGCTGCGCTCGATCCAAGCCCTTTCCCCATGCGTGTTCCGCGCGTGACGTTGCGCGACGTGACGCGGGCGCGCACTGTTGCGCCAGAGGCTGCGCGGATGGCATCGAGACTCTGGCGCACCCGTTCGAGTTCGCGTCCGTGCGCTGGTTGACCGTTGATGATCGCGCAGTCAGTCGTCAGGTCGGGGTCGAACTCGACGAGCGTCAGGGTGTGACCGGCGTCATTGCACAACGATACGCTCGGCAGGAAGGCAATGCGATAATTCCAGTCGCTCAGACCGTGATATTTCAGCACCCCCTGCATCGGGTAGGCAAGCGCCGCCGCCACGCCACGCTCACGAGCCGCGCCTTTCAGATCGGGGTATTCCTCCCATGTCAGACCGTGCGCCCGTAATGTTGCGCGCAGATCAGCATCGGCAGCCGCCATTGGTTCAACCAGATCGGCGTATGGTTCGGGGATTGCGGTCGCCAACGCAATCGTCCTTTCTGCAAGGCAGTGATACACAGGTACTATACCATACCTGTCGGAGTCCGGGCGTGATCTGTCACGATGGGGACGCGGACTCGTGCAGATGCAACGGATTCGCGCAGATGCGCTGGTTGGGGAACGCTATCGATCCGTGCAGGTCTGTCTCGATCCGTACGAATCCGTGTGCTCTCATCATGACGCCAGGTCTGTTGCCGCTTCTTGCCGCGTTGCCCGCAGTCGCGTATGATGGACAGGCTTCTCATTGCTTCTACGAGTCCGGGGAGAACTGATATGGACATTGGCATCACTGGTCTTGGACGTATGGGTGCCAACATGGCGCGCCGGTGGTTACGCGGCGGTCACCGCGTTGTCGTTCACAACCGCAGCCGCGGACCGATCGACGAACTCGCCGCTATCGGGGCTGTTCCGGCGTACACGCTGGAAGAACTGATTGCCGCGCTTGCGCCGCCGCGTGCGGTATGGGTCATGCTGCCCGCTGGCGAGGTGACCGAAGGCGCGATTGCTGCGCTGGCGAAACTCATGGCGCCGGGCGACACGATTGTGGATGCTGGCAATACGATGTACAAAGACGATCTGCGTCGCGCGGAAGAACTCAAGGCGCGCGGCATCCATTACGTCGATCAGGGAACATCGGGCGGCATCTGGGGATTGGAACTTGGCTACTGCCTGATGGTCGGCGGCGATGCTGATGTGGTTGCAAGGCTCGAACCGGCGTTCCGCACGCTGGCGCCGGAAGACGGCTACCTCCATTGTGGACCGGTCGGGAGCGGGCATTTCGTCAAAATGGTGCACAACGGCGTCGAGTACGGCATGATGCAGGCGTATGCCGAGGGCTTCGAGATCATGCGCTCCAAGACCGAGTTCAATCTCGATCTGCACAAGATTGCTGCGGTCTGGAACCACGGCAGCGTGGTTCGGTCGTGGTTGCTGGAACTGGCAGAAGAAGCCTTCCGGCAGGACCCGCATCTCGAGAGCATCCAGGGGTATGTCGAAGACAGCGGCGAAGGGCGCTGGACGATTCAGACTGCCATCGAGCTTGATGTTCCTGCGCCGGTGATCACCCTCTCGCTCTTCGAGCGGTTTCATTCACGAAAGCCAGAGTCGTTCGCCGCAAAAGTGCTGGCTGCGCTGCGTAAGGGCTTTGGCGGTCATCCAGTCAGGCCCGCGTAAAAAAGTCCTGATGCCAATACCTTTCGAATAAGCTCGCACAAAGGCGCAAAGGCACAACGACTCCGCGCTTTAGCCCCGTCGATGATGGCTCGTCGTCCTTATTTGAAAGGTATGGGTCCCAACGCCCTTTTCCCCCTTATCCCCCCTCGCTCTTTTTTCAGGCGTGGGGGGTGTTTTCCAATTCTGACGCCTTTTCCCCTCATCCCCCTGTCCCCTGCGTCTTTGCGCCTTTGCGTCAACCGTTCTGAGAAACCTTCTCAATCCTGCTCCTATGGAAAGCAGCATGTGTATGCTATACTGAAGCCTCTGTTCGTCACACGCTCACGACAGGAAGACATACTCAATGATCAACCGGCGATCACGCAATACTCGCAGCCCTGGAGAAGCTCTTCCCATTCGCGCCGTTGACTGGCGCCGTTTGCTGACCTATCTGAATCCATATCAGCGGCTCATGGTCGGCGCACTGCTGGCGTTGGCGGGCGCCAGCGCTATCAATCTCGGGTTTCCGCTTGTCATCGTGCAGTTGCTGGAAGCGGTGCTCCGGCAGGGCGATCAGACGCTGCTGACGAATCTGACGCTGGCGCTGATTGCGCTCTTCTTCCTCCAGGCATTTCTGACATTCTTGCAGGGATACGTTCTGAACATTGTCGGCGAACGGATCGTCCTCGATATGCGGGTGCAGTTGTATCGCCATCTGCACACGCTGTCGTTGAGTTTCTTCGCCAACCGGCGCGTCGGTGAACTCGTGTCGCGCATTTCCAGCGATGTGACGCAGGTGCGCGCCATTCTGACCAACAACGTCACCCAGTTTCTGTCGAGCATCGTCGCCCTGATCGGCGCGATCATCATTGTGTTCCTGCTCAACCCGCGGCTGGTGGGGTTCGTGCTGGCGCTGGCGATCAGCGTCGTCGCAGTTGCGGCGATCTTCGGGCGCTGGTTGCAACGCTTCAGCACCCGTGTCCAGGACGAACTGGCGGATGCGACAGTGGCAGTTGAAGAAGGGTTGCAGGGGGTGAGGGTTGTCAAGAGTTTCGTCCGTGAGTCGTATGAGATCGAACGGTACGAACGCGCGATGCAGCGCACGCTGAAGGCGGCGTTGCGCCTGGCGCTGCTCCGATCCGGGTTTGGCGGTCTGATGGCGTTCCTGGGGTTCAGCGGCATCGCGGCAATCCTCTGGTTCAGCGGCAGCGAAGTGCTGGCAGGGCGCATGTCGTTTGCGACGATCAGCGGATTTCTGATCTATGCGATCACGATTGGCGCCAGCCTGGCGCAACTCTCCGGGTTGTACGGCCAGTTCCGCGAAGCGGTCGGCGCGGTGCGGCGCGTGTTCGAGATCCTCGACACGCAACCGACCGTCAGAGATGCGCCGGATGCAGTCGAACTGCCGCCAGTGCGCGGCGAGATTACGTTCGACGATGTGTCGTTCGAGTATGAGACCGGGCAGGGTGTGTTGCACGACATCTCGCTGACCGTGAAGCCGGGTGAAATCGTGGCGCTGGTGGGACCGAGCGGCGCTGGCAAAAGTACGCTGTTCAACCTGATCCCGCGTTTCTACGACCCGACATCCGGTCGCGTCCTGATCGACGGATACGATCTGCGGAACGTCACACAGCGCAGCCTGCGTGAGCAGATCGGTCTGGTGCCGCAGGAGACGATGCTCTTTGGCGGCACGATCCGCGAGAATATCGTCTACGGAAAATTGGACGCCAGCGACGAAGAGATCATTGCAGCAGCAAAGGCTGCGAATGCGCACGACTTCATTATGGCGATGCCACGCGGGTACGACACGCTGGTTGGCGAGCGCGGCATCAAGTTGAGCGGCGGTCAGCGCCAGCGGATTGCGATTGCGCGCGTGATGCTGAAGAACCCGCGCATCCTGCTGCTCGATGAAGCCACCAGTTCGCTCGACAGCGAATCGGAGGCGCTGGTGCAGGAAGCGTTTGAGCGCCTGATGCGCGGGCGCACGTCGGTCATTATCGCGCACCGTCTCAGCACCGTCTCGATTGCCCATCGGATCATTGTGCTCAACCATGGGCGCATTGTCGAGCAGGGCACCCACGACGAACTGCTGGCGAACCAGGGGCTGTACGCGCGCCTCTACGCCTTGCAGTTCCGCGAGGGGGTGATGGTGGGGTAGGGTTTATGGTT
>JANWXL010000434.1 GCA_025055265.1 Roseiflexus sp. | reverse complement strand
CGCGCCCCCCATGCACGGCAGTGCGCCCGTGCACCCGTGCCAGCGTGACAGGCAGAGGCGCGCCGCAGAGCCCGGACGTGGAAACATGGGAAGGGTGCAGGTAGGGGCGGCGCGGGTGCGCGCCCCCCATGCACGGCAGTGGGCCCCGTCACCCGTGTCAAGTGTGCTGGTTCGGGCTTGTCGGCGCGCCTCTGCCTGTCACGCTGGCACCGGTGCACGGGCGCACTGCCGTGCATGGGGGGCGCGCCAGCGGCGCGCCCCTACCTTCAACCTTTGCACGGTTGCACGGTCGGGCGTGGCGGCGCGCCCCTGCCTGTCACGCTGGCACGGGTGCACGGGCGCACTGCCGTGCGTGGGGGGCGCGCCAGCGGCGCGCCTCTGCCTGTCACGCTGGCACGGTTGCATGGGCGCACTGCCGTGCATGAGGGGCGCGCCAGCGGCGCGCCCTTGCCTTCAACCTTCGCATGGTTGCACGGTCGGGCGTGGTGGCGCGCCCATGCCTGTCACGCTAGCACGGGTGCACGGGCGCACTGCCGTGCATGAGGGGCGCGCCAGCGGCGCGCCCCTACCTTCAACCTTCGCACCTTCAACCTGCCACCCCTCTCGCCTCATCTCAACCTGTGCTATACTATTTCCGCCAGATGCCGCAATGTCAGCACCGCGCCAATCGCCGCATGGCGACGCTGGCGGGATAGATCGTCTCAGGTGCGCCCCAGGTCACCCTCGTATGCGGAAAGGAGGAGTGTGATGGCAACGATTGGTCGTGACACAACGATCAGCTGGCTTGGTCACGGGACGTTCCACATCCAGACCCCCGGAGGGAAAAAGGTTCTGATCGACGCCTGGGTGGACGGCAACCCCTCCTGCCCCGATGAGTGGAAGCAGCGGGTGCGCAGCGAAGGGCTTGATGCCATTTTCCTGACCCACGGGCACTTCGACCATATCGCTGATATCCTGACCCTCGCCACTGTCACCAACGCCACGATCGTCGGGCAGTTCGACATTACCAGCTGGCTCGCATCGAAGGGCGTCAGTCAGGACCGCCTGGTCGGTTTCAATAAGGGCGGTACGGTCGAAGTAGCGGGCATCCGCGCCACAATGACCCATGCGACCCATAGCAGCACCTTTACTGACAATGGCGTGATTGTGCCGATGGGGTGCGAGGCGGGGTATGTGCTACGGATGGAGAACGGTTTCACGCTCTATCACACCGGTGATACTGCGGTGACAATGGACATGCAGATCATCGGCGATCTGTACCACCCTGAACTGGTCATCCTGCCGATTGGTGATCACTTCACGATGGACCCGATGCAGGCTGCGTATGCGCTGAAGTTGATCCGACCAAAATTCGCCATCCCTGAGCATTACGGCACCTTCCCGATCCTGCGCGGCACGCCGGATCAGCTCCGCGAACATTGCAGCGCCTTTGGCGTGGACGTGACGGTGATCGACCTGAAACCGGGCGAGTCAGTCAGCTAACCGGCGGCGGTCGCTCTTTTGTGAGGTGTGCATGAAATTGCTCATTCCGCAGGCTCTCGCGCCCCTGATCGAACCCCGCCTGGCGGAAATGGCGCCGGACCTGGAGGTGGTGCGCTTCGACAATACCGGAGAACCAGAGGGTGATGTCAGCGACGTGACCATGCTGCTCCGCTGGTGGACGCCCGTCAGCGCGCTGCGCCGCGTCCTGGCGGCGGCGCCGAACCTGCGCTGGATCCATACGCCGAGCGCTGGCGTCGAACACCTTCTGATTCCTGAAATCCTCGAACGTGACATTGTGTTGACGAACTCGGCGGGGGCGCAAGCCATCCCCATTGCTGAGTTCGTCCTCATGTATATGCTGAATCACGTCAAGCGCGCTTTCGACCTCAAGGCGCTGACGCCTGAAGAGTGGGAGCGTGGCGAAAACATTCCATGCGACGAACTGTTCGAGCGCACGCTCCTGATCATTGGCTACGGCAATATCGGCACTGAGGTCGCAAAACGGGCGCGCGCCTTCGGCATGCGGATCCTGGCGAGCCGCCGTCATCCCCAACCGACTGACGGGGTCGATGTGATGGTCGGCGAGAACGGTTGGCGCGACCTTCTCCCACAGGCGGATTATGTCGTCATTGCCACGCCGCTGACTGCCGCCACCCGTGGGATGTTCGACGCTGACGCTTTCCGGCGTATGAAGTCGAGCGCCTACCTGATCAACATCGCGCGCGGGCAGATTATCGATACCGACGCGCTCCTGGAGGCGCTGCACAGCGGGCGAATTGCCGGAGCAGCGCTCGATGCCCTGCCCGTCGAGCCGCTGCCTCCCGACCATCCGCTCTGGAAGGCGCCCAACGTCTGGATCACGCCGCATATTTCCTACTCGTCACCGCGCACCCGCGAGCGCATGATCGATCTGTTCTTCGAGAATCTGCGCCGCTACCTGAACGGCGATCCACTGCTCAATGTGGTGGACAAGTCGGCAGGATACTGACATCGCACCATGTCACGACGCACAGGAGACGACGATGCTCACACCGGCGCCAACACGCGGCGATACGTCCTGGTTTGTTCGCGACCGCTTCGGGATGTTCATTCACTGGGGGCTGTACTCCCTTGCTGCACGCCACGAGTGGGTCAAAAGCCGCGAAAAGATCGATGATGAGTCCTACCAGCGCTATTTCGACCATTTCGACCCCGACCTGTACGACCCGCGCGTGTGGGCGCGCGCCGCACGCGAGGCAGGGATGAAGTATGTGGTCATCACGACCAAGCATCACGAAGGATTCTGCCTGTGGGACTCACAGTATACTGACTATAAGGCGCCAAATACGCCTGCAAAACGCGATCTGCTGCGACCGTTCGTCGAGGCGTTCCGCGCTGAAGGGTTGCGCATCGGATTCTACTATTCGCTGATCGACTGGCATCACCCCGATTTTCTGATCGACATCTTCCATCCGCTGCGCGATCATCCGAATGTCGCGCAACTGAACGCCGGTCGTGACATGCGCCGCTATGCAGCATATATGCGCAATCAGGTGCGCGAACTGCTGACCGGCTATGGACCAGTGGACATCATCTGGTTCGATTTCTCCTATCCTGATCGCAAATACAACGGACTGCCCGGCAAAGGGCGCGCCGACTGGGAAAGCGAAACGCTGCTGCGCCTGGTGCGCGATCTGGCGCCCGATATTATTGTCAATAACCGCCTCGATCTGCCGACCGAATTCGCCGATGTGCATACGCCGGAACAGTTCCAGCCGCGCGAGTGGGTTCACGTTGATGGCGAACCGGTCGTGTGGGAGACGTGCCAGACCTTCAGCGGCTCGTGGGGCTATCACCGCGACGAAATGACCTGGAAAAGCCCGGAGCAACTGATCCAGATGCTGATCAACTCCGTGGCGTGCGGCGGCAACCTGTTGATGAACGTGGGTCCGACGGCGCGCGGGACGTTCGATGACCGGGCGCTTGCCGCGCTCAAGGTCTATGCCGACTGGATGCGCCTGCATAGCCGTTCGATCTACGGCTGTACGCAGAGTGAGTTCACCGCGCCGACCGACTGCCGCTTCACCCAGAAAGGAAAGCGACTCTACCTCCATATTTTCTCCTGGCCCTTCCGCCACATTCATCTCGACGGGCTGGCAGGCAGAGTGGAGTATGCGCAACTGCTGAATGACGCCAGTGAGGTGCGGTTGCTCGAACCAGGCAAACACACAGAATGGAGCGTTGCCGAGACTGCCGCTGATACGCTGACCCTGGAGTTGCCGGTGGTCAAACCCCGCGTGACTGTGCCGGTGGTCGAATTGTTTCTCCGGTGAATGCCATGAACAACGGATATCTGCTGGGCATCGATGCAGGCGGCACGAAAACGCACGCGCTGGTGGCTGATCTGAACGGGCGCATAATCAGCGGCGGCGAGAGCGGACCAGGCAACTGGGAAGGGGTTGGTCTCGATGGCGCGTTCGCCGCGTATGCGCAGGCGATTGATGACGCACTCCGCACGGCTGGCATCACGCGCAGCGACATTATCGCCGCCGGATACGCGCTGGCAGGTCTCGACTGGGAAAGCGACGCTGCGCGGCTTGAATCGGTGATTGCTCGCCTGGAACTGCCCGGACCCTACACGCTGGTCAACGACGCTTTCGGCGCGCTCCGCGCTGGTTCCGCCGATGGATGCGGCGTGGTGGTCATCGCAGGAACCGGCTCGACCGTCGCCGGACGCAATCGCAGCGGCGCAACCTTCCGCACCTTTGGACTCGGGGCGCGCTGGGGCGATTTCGATGGCGCGGCTGGTCTGGTGTGGGACGCGACCCGCGCAATCGGGCATGCCTGGATCGGGCGCGGACCGGCGACAGCGTTAAGCGACGCTTTTGTGCAGGCGTATGGCGCGTCTGATGTGCCCGATCTGGTTGAACGGGTGTCGCGCGGCGCAGCCCCACCACCCGATGGACGCCTGGCGCCGCTGGTGTTTGCGGCAGCCGACGCTGGCGATGAGATTGCCTGCTGTATTGTCCGCCAGGCAGGCGAGGAATTGGGGAAGACGGCTGCGGCGGTTGCGCGCAAACTCGCGCTTGAGCATGAAGCGTTTGATGTGGTGCTGGCAGGAGGCGTCTTTCGCGCGCGGAGTCGGCTGCTGATCGATGCCCTGGCTGAACAGGTGCGCCTGTGCGCGCCCAAGGCGCGGGTGGCGCCGCTGGAAGCGCCGCCGGTCGCCGGGAGCGTCCTGCTGGCATTCGATGCTGCTGGCATCCCGACGCCGCCAACACTCCGCGCACGCCTGCTGGATGAGGCGCAACGCTGGTTTCAGACGATACGATAGGAGAAACAGGATGACCACGATTGC
>JANWXL010000352.1 GCA_025055265.1 Roseiflexus sp. | reverse complement strand
GCGCCCTCGACAAGCCAGATCGGCGTGAATGGCCGGGTCTCGCGCGCCAGCGCCAGGTGCACCAGTTCGTGCCGGATGGTCGCCAGCCGTCCGAAGGGTCCGTTATCGTTGGGTTGATCCTGGAACGCCTTGCCGTTGATGTAAAATACCCGTCCCAGCGTCTGTATCTGATCGCCAGCCAGTTCGTAGAACGACAGCGCAGCGCCGAGGGTGCGTGATCCCATTCCGGTTTGCGCCGTGAAATCGTCCTGCGTCGTTGTGAAGTACGCCACAAACCGTGCCTCCGGTTCAAGCCCGGCAGCCTGGATGTCGCGGTATGCCTGTTCGCACTCCTGCGCCACTTTCGCCAGGATGTCGCCAGCGTCCGGTCGGGCGAGGATCAGGAAGTGCGGCGTTTCCTGCACAATCACGTCGCCGGTCCACCAGAACGGCAGCGGTTTCTCCAGCTCGTACTTGCTGATGACCCAGCTGCCATTCTGACGCTCGAAGGTGACGCGCATCCGATGCTGGAGCGGATTGTCCTCCGGTATGCCGCGTAACCGATACCGGATGACAACATCAATGTTGCGAAGGAGACCCTTTTCCACGTCGGGCTGCCACAAACTCGTCGCTGGCGACACGCTCACCTGATAGTCGCTCAAGGGTACATTCCGGCGTCGCTCGAAGATCGTTTGCTGTTCCTGGCGCAAACCCTCGGCGAATGTCGCCAGATAGGCGTTCAAGTCGCCGGTCGTGACCGCCTGCGCCTGCCGTTCCAGCAGGTTCTCCAGTTCGCGCAGCGCGACCTGTTCCACCGTCGGTGTCGCGGTTGGCGGCGGCGCCCCGCCAGCCGCTGAGGTGACCGCGGCGCCTGCCAGCCCGGATGCGTCGAAACGCAGCGTGGCGGCGGCATAGTCGGGGAAGATGAACCGCATCTCTTCCATGCGTTCCGGGCGCGGGAACGTAATCTGCCCGGCATGCGCCTGTCCCGGCAGCCATCCTTTCGGCGGCGCGATAGTCTCCGT
>JANWXL010000342.1 GCA_025055265.1 Roseiflexus sp. | reverse complement strand
GGCTTCGCACATCGTAGAGCGATGCATACGCGATCAGCGCCATGCCAGCAATTCCTGCGGCGTGATAGAGCCAGAACGAGATGCTGAACGCTGACTCGGCGAACAGTCGTATGAGCGCGGCTTCTCCCAGCAGGACGATGCCTGCCAGTAACGGAAACGAACGGCGAAACGCCGATTGTCGGTATAATTGAATATATTTCCAGAAAGCAATGCTGCAGGCGACGCCGGTAACAGCCGCGCTCGTGTACACTGTCGCAACGGGCGTTGGCGCCAGTCGGTCAGCAAAAGACCAGATGGCGCCTGCGATCAGGAGTGAGGCGCCCAACGCCAGGTACCGCCGCACTCGCCGTTGCCACTGCTCGTGCGACAGAGAGAGCGGCCCGAAGGCGCCCAGAACGATGAAGACGCCGGTCACCGCAAAGCCGACGATCGACAATTCTGGCGGTGCATTCGGCAACATTGCATCGAAGAAACTGTGAATCAGAATGATGATCGTACCGCTCAGAATCCCCAGGCCGATCGCAAGAGTGTGTTCATCCCGCGCCTGCAGAGCGGAAACGATAATGACCAGCGCAGCCGCTGCGCCCAGCATCGCAATGGCTGCTACCAATGTGGAGTACAGGATCAGCGGCATTGCTATCTGACGATCAAGGTCAGGACATGCGTGCACAAGCGCCAGAACGATGGGTGCAACCAGAGCGACAACCGTCCAGCCTGCAATGACCCACCGCAGCGTCGGTCGGTCGGAGGCGGAAACGGAAGGCGGATCAGCAGGCGTGTAGGACATGGGATAAGTTACTATTTTTTCATTGCAGTCGTACTATGTAGATAACGCTATGACAGTGCGTAGGAGTATCGATCAAATCAACGAAGATTCATTAATCTTTCACGAACTTCACCAGGCGCTTTTGGGCTGGTTCAGTAATGCAGCGCGTGATCTTCCATGGCGCCGCGTCCGTGATCCATACCGCATTCTGGTGGCGGAAGTTATGCTGCAGCAAACGCAGGTTGATCGGGTGCTGCCAAAGTACGAGGCGTTTCTCGAACGTTTCCCGACGATCCAGGCGCTGGCGGAAGCGTCTACCGCCGATGTCATCCGAATGTGGACTGGTTTGGGCTACAATCGCCGGGCAGTCAACCTGCAACGCGCTGCGCGTGAAATCATCGAACGCTATGGTGGCATCTTTCCGCAAGATGTTGGAATTCTGGTCACTCTCCCCGGCATCGGACCGTACACCGCCGGCGCCGTCGCCTGCTTTGCCTTTGAACAGGACGTAGCGTTCATGGACACCAATATCCGGCGCGTTATGCGACGCGTGTTCACAGATCCGACAGAAGCGGTCACTGAGCGGGCGCTGCTGGAGCTGGCGCGCGCGGCGCTCCCGGTCGGTCGCAGTTGGGCCTGGAACCAGGCGCTGATGGAGTTGGGCTCGCTCATCTGCACTGCCGACGCACCAGCGTGCTGGCGCTGTCCGCTGCGCGATCTGTGCCGCGACTATGCTGCACGGCGCGCGTCCGATGAGCATCTTGCCCCAACGCCAGCACGCAAACGCATTGCCGAACGCCGCGAACGTCCCTTCATCGGCTCGAATCGTTACTTTCGCGGTCGCATCATCGAGGCGCTGCGCGCGCTTCCGCCTGGCGCAACCCTGGCGTTAAACGACCTGGGACCGCAGGTGCGTGCAGAGTATACGCCCAATGACGAGACGTGGCTTACCGCGCTGATCCGCGGGCTGGAGCGCGATGGACTGGTGGTGTGGAACGACGCTGGCGTGCGATTGCCCGAATAGCGCGTCGCATCACCTGTGCTATAATGCAAAGCTATGAGGACAGCCATTGCCATCAATCCGCGCCACGCCGCTCACGACGAGCCGCGACATGTCGAGCAGGCGGCCCGCCTCCAGGCGATTACGGCCGCTCTGGATGCCAGCGGCCTGCGCTCGTCGCTGCTTGAGGTTCCGGCGCGTCCGGCCACTGAGGAGCAACTGCTCGCAGTCCATAGTAGACAGATGGTTGAACTGGTGCGCTGGTCGGCGACACGCCCGCGTTCGTGGCTTGATCACGATACGTATACCACATCCGCCAGTTGGGATGCCGCTCTCATGGCGGCAGGGACGACAATGGCAGTGGTTGAAGCCGTTGTGGGCGGGTCAGCGCGGAACGGTTTTGCGCTCGTGCGCCCTCCCGGTCATCACGCGACGCCCACCGAGTCAATGGGTTTCTGCCTGTTCAACAATATTGCGGTTGCGGCGCGCTACGCCATCGATCATCTGGGCATGGAGCGGGTGACCATCGTTGATTTTGATGTGCACCACGGGAATGGCACGCAGGACATTTTTTACGAGGATGATCGCGTCTTTTTCTGCTCGACGCACGCTTCGCCCCTCTACCCCGGCACCGGCGCCGAACGTGAGATCGGATCGGGCAAAGGGCGTGGCACGACGCTGAACCTGCCGCTGCCCCACGGCGTCGGCGACGCCGGGTTTGCCCGCCTGTTCGACGAGGTCGTCGTCCCGGCGATCCGGCGCTATCGCCCCGATCTGATCCTGGTCTCCGCCGGGTACGATGCTCACTGGGCGGACCCGCTCGGTCCGCTGACGCTATCGGTCGCCGGGTATGCGGCGCTGACAGCGCGCCTGATGGAAGCGGCGGAAGAGATGTGCCAGGGGCGGATTGTGCTGGTGCTTGAGGGGGGCTATAAT
This sequence comes from Roseiflexus sp., assembly GCA_025055265.1. GTDB lineage: Bacteria > Chloroflexota > Chloroflexia > Chloroflexales > Roseiflexaceae > Roseiflexus. Next base: position 6,991 of record JANWXL010000342.1, on the reverse strand, counting down.
CTGAGGGCGCTGGCAGCCAGCGTGATGGCGTGCCTGGAAGTGCTGTCGGACAACAACGCTGTGGTTGACCCGTTTGGACCCTCAGGCGAACCGGAGCCGGATATTTCGGCGCTGATCGCCCGCATGCGCCAGAGTCATCCGATGCTCACAGGTTGATGCCGATACCGTTGAACGGGCGTCTCACACAATGCGTGAACCCTGGAGGGTTGCCAGATACACGGCAGGCGTTGGCTGATCTTGCCGAAGCCAACGCCCACTGCCAGGGTCAAGCGTTATGAGAAACGCTATAGCAGTGTACAAGCTATTGTCGATGGACTCGTAACACGAAATCTTTGTGCCTCCGTACCTTTGTGTGAGCTGATTCGACTGACATTCAGATGAGCGTTGCAGTTATCGACTACGGCGCCGGCAATCTCCGCAGCGTTGTGCGCGCGCTTCAGCGGATTGGCGCACCGCTTGAGGTTACCAGCAATCCAGATGCGGTCCTCGCTGCGCCTGCCGTTGTTCTGCCCGGCGTCGGCGCGACCCGCGATACCATGCAGAGCCTGGAACGCCTGGAACTTATCGCCGCCATTCACGAGGTGATTGCGCGTGGAACGCCGTTCCTCGGCATCTGCGTCGGGATGCAGGTGCTCTGTGAACAGAGCGAGGAGTTTGGTCCGCATCCCTGCCTCGGCGTCGTCGGCGGCACAGTGCGACGCCTGCCGTCCGATCTCAAGGTGCCGCAGATCGGCTGGAACCAGGTGCGCTACACATCGCACGCGGCGCAGCACCCGCTCTTCACCGGGATTGATGACGGCAGCGACTTCTACTTTGTACATTCTTACTACTGCGATCTGACCGATGAGTGTGACGTCGCCGCCACGACAACCTACGGCATCGCATTTCCCAGTGCGCTGATTCGCGGCAATCTGGCGGCCGTGCAGTTCCATCCCGAAAAGAGCAGTCGCTGCGGGCTGCAACTCCTGACGAACTTTGTCCGATGGGCGGGTGTGGCATAATGGAAATCATTCCTGCCATCGACATCAAGGATGGACGCTGTGTGCGCCTCTATCAGGGCGATTTTCAGCAGGTCACCGTCTACGACGATGATCCGGTCGCGGTCGCGCAGCGCTGGTTTGAACAGGGTGCGCCGCGATTACATCTCGTCGATCTCGACGGTGCGCGTCACGGGCATCCGGTTCATACCGACATCATTCGCGCGATTGTGCGATCAATCGGTGCGCCGGTGCAACTCGGAGGCGGGATTCGCAGCATCGAAGCGGTCGAGTGCGCGCTCGACCTGGGGGTGCAGCGGGTTATTCTGGGTACGGCAGCCGTCAGGGATCCCGACCTGATCGCCCGCCTCGTTCAGCAATTCGGCGATGCGATTGTCGTTGCTATCGATGCGCGCAATGGCATGGCGGCGACCGCCGGGTGGACGGAAATTGCCGCCATCAGCGCCGTTGACCTGCTCGAACGTATGGCGACGCTGGGTGTCCGGCGTGTTGTTTACACCGACATCTCGCGTGACGGCACCCTCTCCGAGCCGAACGTCACTGCAACCGGCGCGCTTGTGCGTCCCGGCGGTCCTGCCGTCATCGCATCGGGGGGGATCAGCACGATCGATCACCTGCGTCGCCTGGCAGCGGTTGGCGTCGAGGGCGCCATCGTCGGGCGTGCGCTCTACACCGGTGATCTGTCGCTACGCGACGCGCTTGCAGCGTTCCAATGAGGAGAGTGTATGACGAACCCTGGTAAGCCGGGCAGCCCCGCCAGCAAGTACGATGAAGAGCGTCTCCGCGCCGCTGAACAGTCGCAGTTCGTGTATCTACACGGTCAGATCGATGAATTGCGGCGTCTGCTGAAAGAGCAGTCAAACAAGTATGCCTGGGCGATGGAGCAGGTCCGGCGTGTTGAGGCGAGCGTCGCGCAGATCGAAGGGTTACTCGACCGCCATCGCCAGGAACTGACGCAAACGCTCGACAGCTACCGGCGCGACATTACGACGTTGCGCAAAGAAGTGGCAGGCGCGATGGTCAAGATCGACGAAGCGCTGCGCCCCATGCGCGAAATGCAATCGCAGATCCAGCAACTCGGCGAAGCGCGTCGTCAGGACCGCGACGCCATCGCTCCGATCTTCGCGCGCCTCGATGACCTGGAACAGCGGGTCGCCCACTGGAATGCGCAGATCAAGGAAGCCGAGGAGCGTCATCGCGCGTTGAGCGCCCGCCTGAACGATTTTGCAGCCGCAGACGAGGCGCTGCGCGACGATATGCGCCGACTGAGCGAGGATCTCCAGATCGAAAAGCAGAGCCTGCGCCGTCAGGCAGTCGAGGCGCAGCAACTGGTCGCTGATATTCACCCAACCCTTGAGGCGCACGCCAGCCGGCTCAATCGTCTCGACGAAATCCGGCAACATATCGATTTGTTCGCCGAACAACTGCCGCCACAAATAACCGCTCTTGGCGAACGAATCAATGAGATCGTCGGCGAAATCAAGCGCGTCGAGCGCATCTCGACCGAACGGTTCCTGATGAATCAGGAACGGGTGGAAGAGATCCGGCAGCAACAGGATGAGAAGATCGCCGCGATCGAAGAAAATGAAGAACAACATCTGCGACAGTTGAACGCCTGGCTTGATCGCATCGACGCCTGGCTGCGCGAACTGGAACAGCGCCAGAACCGTACTGCCAGTCATCTCGAAATCGTACAACGCGAAAGCCTGAGTTACCTCGCTGACCTGGAGCGCCGTGATGTTCGCCTGATCGAAACGCTGCTGAATGCGCTGCGCGCCCAGGCGGACGAAATTCACGCTGAACAGGTGGAACGCGGTCGGGCGCCGCAATAACGCTCGAGGCGCTTCTGGAGAAGTACCATGCTGAAACGCCGCATCATTCCATGCCTGGATGTCAAGGGTGGTCGAGTGGTCAAAGGCGTCGCATTTCTGAACCACCGCGACGCTGGCGATCCGGTTGAACTCGCAGCCGCCTACGATGCCGGCGGCGCCGATGAGCTGGTATTCTACGACATTACCGCCAGCAGCGACGAACGCGACATTATGATCGACGTGGTGGAGCGCACCGCAGCGCAGGTCTTCATTCCGTTGACAGTCGGCGGCGGGTTGCGCACGGTCGAGGATATGTACCGCATGCTGCGGGCTGGCGCCGATAAGGTGTCGATCAACACCGCAGCCGTGCTCAACCCGCAGTTGATCGAAGATGGCGCGCGACGCTTCGGCAGCCAGTGCATTGTCCTTTCGATCGATGCCCGGCGGGTCAATGCGCCGGATGAACCGCCGCGCTGGCAGGTCTTCACCCATACCGGTCGCAACCCGCGCCCGACAGGTCTCGACGCTGTCGAATGGGCGCGACGCGGCGTTGAATTAGGGGCGGGCGAGATCGTCATCAACAGCATGGACGCTGACGGCGTCGGCGGCGGGTACGACCTCGATCTCCTCCGTGCCATTGCAGACGCAGTCAGCGTGCCGGTCATCGCTTCAGGCGGCGTTGGCTCCCCGGAGCATATGTACGCCGGTCTCGTCGAAGGGCGCGCCGATGCTGTTCTTGCAGCGTCGATCTTCCATTTCGGCGCGTATACCATCCAGGACGTCAAACGGTATCTGGCAGAACGCGGCGTGCCGGTGCGGATGTAGTTGCGTGTTGAATGCGCCATTCGCGTATTCGTTGACGCCATGCGTTCACGGTTGAAAAACCACAGCGGCACAGAGCGCACTATTCGTTTATTCGTTGACGCATTCGTTTATGTGCTAACGCCATTCATTCACCGGTTGAAAAACCACAGAGGCACAGAGCGCACAGAGTGCACTATTCGTTTATTCGTTGACGCATTCGTTTATTCGTTGACGCATTCGTTTATTCGTTGACGCATTCGTTTATTCGTTGACGCATTCGCTTATTCGTTGACGCATTCGTTTATTCGTTGACGCATTCGCTTATTCGTTGACGCATTCGTTTATTCGCTGACAGCAGAGAGGCATAAGGCGAGAGGCGCGAGGCGAGAGGAAAGGGTTGCGAGGGTGTATAGGAAGGCAGACAGATGGCAAGGGTAGACTCAAGTCACGAGAATTGAAGCTTATGTCCAACCCAATCACAATCATCATCCGCTACTTCGCGGCGCACCGTGAGATCACCGGGTGCAGCAGCGAAACGCTCATCCTGGCGCCAGGGACAACGATCGGCGCGCTGTGGGAGATGCTCACCGAACGTTACCCGCGCCTCGCCGGATACAGCGGACGGTTGCTGTTCGCCGTCAATCAGGAGTTCGCTTCGCCAGACCGCGTCCTGAGCGACGGCGATGAGGTCGCCTTCATTCCGCCGGTGAGCGGCGGCGCTCCCAACGCCTTCGTCGTCACACCCGAACCGCTCGATCCCGCCCCGCTCGTTGCGTTGGTGCAGGCGCCCGATATGGGGGCGATTGTCACATTTGCTGGCGTAGTGCGCGATCACTTTGGCGGACGCAAAACCGCGTTCCTTGAGTACGAGGCGTACCCTGGCATGGCGGAAGCGGTGCTCGCGCAGATCGCTGCCGAGGCGCGCGCCCGCTGGCAGACCGGCGCCATCGCCGTGCACCATCGGATCGGTCGCCTGGAGATCGGCGAAACGGCGGTTCTCGTAGTGGTTGCCGCGCCGCATCGCCGCGAAGCCTTTGAGGCTGCTGCGTGGATTATGGACCGCATCAAAGAAGTTGCGCCGATCTGGAAAAAGGAGTACTGGGCAGATGGCGGCGCCGAGTGGGTCGGCGATGAGAAGGAGCGGAAGCGGACGGCGCCTGAGCGCTCTGTGATGTGAAATGATCAATCACCTCACGGCATTTCTCGAAATTGTCGACACAAAGGCGCAGCCGCCTCTCTAATGAACACTCACGCCTCTGCGTCAGCCTTTTCGAGAAACGCTCTATGCAGCTTCAGCCTTGCTCTGACTCGCTTTTGGCGCAATAGCGCGAGTCGCCAGAACATGCTGCGTCTGATCAACCGATGGTCGCGGCGGGACGATCAACACCTTATCGATCCGCCGACCGTCCATATCGATCACCTCGAAGGTATACCCTTCCCATTTGACGCTGTCGCCAACATTCGGAATGCGACCGAGCAGCGCCAGCACGAAACCGGCGAGCGTCTCGAAACCATGCTCACGCACGAGATCGTCGGCGGGGGGCAGTTTGAGGCGTTCATGAAGATCAGAAAACGGCGTCAACCCATCGACCAGATAACTGCCATCGTCGCGTCGCACGATTGACTCGCTGATCTCATCGTACTCGTCGGAAATGTCGCCGACGAGTTCTTCGAGCATGTCTTCAATTGTGATGACCCCGGCGACCTGACCGTACTCGTCGAGCACGATCGCAAGCGCGTTGCGGTTCTGCTTCAGTTGCTGAAACGCCTGCGCGGCGCGCTGACTTTCGATCAGATACATTGGCGGGCGCAACAACTCCCGCAGATTCGGCGGCTCACGCCGTCCCCAGAAGGCGAGCAGGTCCTTGACGTACAGAATGCCGATCACGTGATCGAGCGTCCCTTCATACACCGGAATGCGCGAATAGCCCGACTCGGTGACAATCTTCAACGCCTCTTCCAGCGGCGTGTCGATGTCAATGGCGGTGATCTGCGTGCGCGGCGTCATGAGCGAACGCACCGTCCGGTCGCTGAACTTGAAGACGTTGTGGATGACGGTTTGCTCAGAGTCCGCCACAGTGCCCTCAGCGGCGCCCTCGCGCACCAGCGCCATGATGTCGTCCTCAGTGACAGGCGTTTCCGCGACGTTGTGACGACCGAGCAGACGCAGCGCCACCTCGGTGGAGAAGGTCAGAAACATCACAGCAGGCGACACGAGACGCGCCAGCAGCGCCATCAGCGGCGCGACCGCCGCCGCGACCCGTTCGGCGTTTTGCAGCGCCAGGCGCTTGGGAACCAGCTCACCGACGATCAATGAGAGGTAGCTGATGCTTAGTGCCACAATTGCAGGAGCTAAGGCGCTCGCATAGGGCGCCAGCGCGGGAATGTCCCGCAACCAGGAGTCCACCACTCGCACAATGCTCGCACCGCCAAACACTGCTGCGAAGGTGCCAAAGAGCGTAATTCCGACCTGAACAGTCGAAAGGAACCGACTCGGCGACTCCAGAAGCGCAAGCGCTGCGCGCGCGCCATGATCGCCCCGTTCCGCCTGCTGCTCGAGTCGACCTTTGCGCGCGGAGACAACCGCGATCTCCGATGCGGCAAAGAAGCCATTGGCGACAATCAGCAGCAGAATCAGGAGGCTTTCGAAGAGGATATGAGAATGTGCAGAATCTTCCATACAAAATCATCCGGCAGACGATGACGCCAGCGCCTGCCGTCTATAGAAGTATACTGTTTGCACAGCGGGTGTCAAGTGATTGTCAGAGAAAAGGTGCGACTGTATTCTCCTGCAGTATGGAAACCTCCATTCTGCCAATAGAAGTGTGGGTGTATAATGAGGTCCATTGGATTCTGAGGGCTGATGATGCTTTCAGCGCCAATACCTTTCGTGCAAGGATGCTAGGACGTCATCAGCGGGATTTCATATGAAAAATCTTTGCGCCTTTGTGCCTTTGTGTGCGCTTATTTGATGATCGTCTTTGCGTGTCGGTATGCGACTGGCATTCAACAACCTGTGGCGACGCAAAACACGCACGTTGCTGACGCTGCTCGGCATCGCTGTCGGTGTTGCTGCGGTCATCGCCCTCTCGACGTTCGGCGAGGGTATGGCGAGCGGCTTCGAGAGCCTCTCGTCGGCGTCCGGCGCTGATCTGCAGGTGGCGCAGAAGGACGCCGCCATGATCATCCTGAGCGTGATCGAGGAAGACGTCGGCGATGAGTTGCGCCAGGTTCCCGGCGTCGCCGAAGTTGCCGGCACGATCGCCTCTCTGACGCAGTTGCCGGAGTCCCCCTATTTCGTCGTGATGGGCGAGGACCCGCGCGGCTTTGCATTGCGGCACTACCGGATCATCGAAGGGCGTCCGATTGCAGGGCGAC
>JANWXL010000270.1 GCA_025055265.1 Roseiflexus sp. | reverse complement strand
ATTGTGCTTTTCACCGGCGGCGCACGCAGCGGCAAAAGCCTGCGCGCCGAACAGTACGCAACCCGCCTGAGCGAGCGCGTCGTTTACCTGGCGACCGCCGAGGCGGGGGATGACGAAATGCGCGAACGGATCGCCCATCATTGCCAGCGCCGTCCGGCTGCCTGGCAGACCGTCGAAGCGCCATGTGATGTCGCGGCAACACTGGCGTCGCTTGCGCCCGGTTCGGTTGTGCTGCTCGACTGTCTCTCGCTCCTGGTGAGCAATCTGCTGCTTGCGCACGAAGAGAACCCGGCGCCGGTCGTCGAACGGGAAGTAGAAGCGATCCTGGAAGCGGCAGGCGCCCGAAGTCTGACGCTGATTGTCGTGACCAACGAAGTCGGCATGGGAGTCGTGCCGGAATACCCGCTCGGACGGCAGTACCGCGATCTGTTGGGGCGCGCCAATCAGCGGGTCGCCGCCGCAGCCGACGAGGTCTATCTGGTTGTGTGCGGCATTCCGGTCGAACTGCGTGCATTGGAGGCGGCATGGACGCGCTCGATAACGTAGCGCACGGTGCGCTTGACCACGCTGAACTCGCGGCACTCGGCATCGCGCCAGAGCAGGTTATTGACTTCAGCAGCAACCTGAACCCATTCGGTCCGCCATCGGCAGTGCGCGCGGCGCTGGCGGCGCTCGACCCGGCGCCCTACCCCGACCGGAGCTGCCTGCGTCTGCGAACGGTTCTGGCGGAGCGGCACGGCTGTGCGCCGGACCAGGTGCTGGCAGGTAATGGCGCAAATGAGCTGATCCATCTGATCGCGCGGGCGCTCGGCGAGCCAGGCGCAACGTCGCTGATCATCACCCCCACCTACGGCGAATATGAGCATGCCAGTCGCCTGGCGCAGATGCGGATTGTCGAGGTGCGCGCGCCAGCGAGCGACGATTTCCGCCTCGATGATCAGGCGCTCATCAATGCAGTTCGGCGCATCCGTCCGCGCCTGACCTGGCTGTGCGCGCCAAACAATCCCACCGGCGTATCGCTGCCTCCCTCCGTCATCGGCGCCCTGGCAGCCGCGTGCGACGGTTTCCTGATCGTGGATCGGGCGTACTACACGTTTCAACGTGATCTGCACGA
>JANWXL010000264.1 GCA_025055265.1 Roseiflexus sp. | reverse complement strand
CTTCTCGTGGGCGCGACATTGCGAAGAGCTGGAACAGGTCATGAGGGGGATTGCAGGAGGGCGTCGCACGCTGAATGTTGCACGTTGAACGTAGGAAGGTGGACGAGAGGCGAGAGGCAAGGGGCAAGAGGATTGCAGGTGCGAAGGGTGCACATCATCTTCCCAACCGACGTCTTCCCACCCCGCTGCGGCGGCGCTGGCTGGAGCGCCCATGCGCTGGCGCTGGCGTTGATTGCGCGCGGTCATACAGTGACAGCCATCGTTCCGCGTGAAGGTCAGCGGAGTTGCCTGATGGGCGAAACGCTCGGCGTCCCGACGGTTTCCTTCGGCTACCACGCGCCGCGAGTCCCCTTCGTGCGTAACTATGCACGCAATGAGCGGTTGTGGTCCCCCCTGGCGCAGGTGATTGCGGAGGCAGGCGCCGTGCACAACACCCATCCGGCGACGATCATCCATGCCCAGCACGTCCAGGTTGCGCCAGCCGCCGCGATTGCCGGAAGGCGTCTTGGCGCGCCGGTGGTCATCAGTGTGCGCGATCACTGGCCCTGGGATTATTTTGCGACCGGTTTGCACGGCGACCGCATCCCCTATCCGCGCCAGACGTGGGCATCGCTGGCGACCGACCTGCCTGCCCGGCTAGGACCACTGCGCGGCGCAGCGGCGCTGCCCGCCATTCCGTATATGCTGGCGCATCTCGCGCGCCGCCGCGCCGCCCTACGCCAGGCGGACGCCGTGATCGCTGGCAGTCGCTACATTGCCGGACGCCTGGCAGACCTGGTCGAACATCAACGGCTGCACGTCATTCCGAATATCGTTGATCTGGCAGCAATCGACGCCATTATCGCCACGCCGTCGAACCTTATCCCGCCCGACGAGCGCTTCGTTCTTTATGTCGGCAAACTCGAACGGAACAAAGGAGCGCATCTGCTCGGCGAGATTGTGCAACAGGCAGGCGCCGCGCTCCATCGCCACACCCTTGTCATCGCGGGCAGCGGTCCGCTACGGGCAGAACTGGAAGATGCGGTGCGCGGGAGGGGGATGCGCGCCCGGTTTCTCGACTGGATCGACCATGACGACGTACTGCGCCTGATGGCGCGGTGCGATCTGTTGCTTTTCCCATCGGCGTGGGGCGAACCATTGAGCCGCGTGTTGCTGGAAGCATGCGCCTGCAGCGCACCCATCCTTGCAATGCCCACCGGCGGCACGCCCGACATCATTATCGACAGTGAAAGCGGCGCGCTGGCAACAACAGTCTCCGGATTTGCGCGTCGCCTGGCGGAACTACTCGAACGTCCCGACGAACGCCGCGCACTTGGCATCGGAGCGCGCCGCCTGGCGGAACGACGTTTCGCGCCTGATGTCGTTGCCGGGCAGGTGGAGAGACTCTATCAGTCGCTGATAGAACCAGTGCGCCGCACTTCGTCATAAACCCGCCACACGCTGTACGAAGGGTACTACCGTCTTACACCACCAATGTCTCATGTACCTTTTCCCGTTCATCCGCTAGCATGGGAGACGTGCCGCACTCCGCGATGAGTGCGTCTGCAGCCACACCATGCTACGGACCGGACGTGCGCGGCGGGATGCGGAGCCTGAGAGCAATAGCAGGATGATACGCTGCCAGGCATCCCGGAACGCTGAACCGCCAGGGACGCCGGACGGCGCTGCAGCCCTCGTGATGAATACGCTTACAGGGAGCGACAATGCCCGCGTCGTTTCGGTCATCGAGAGAAGGAGGAAATGATGCGCTCTTCGTTGACCGGCAAGGTAACGCTTGCAGCGCTGATCATCCTGGTCATGATTATTGGCGCTGCCGCGGGAACATTGCGGGTTATTGCAGGCATCTCCGATTCTATTGAACACCTTACTGACCACACGATCAAACGAATCACACACACCGATGCCGCAAGCAGTTTTTTATCGCGCGCACTCGCTGAAGCGTATGCAGCCGCCGCCTCCGGCTCACGCGCTAAAATCGCCGTAGCTCGGGTGTACGTTGCCGCCGCCCGAAATGAGCTGATGCTCTTGCCTGAGCACGAGACCCACGATGTTGCAGCCGCGATCTCTGCTGATCAGGAGATGCTCCAGCAACGGTACATCCATCTGGCAGACGATGTTGAAGCTGTATTGCTCTCCCTCGAAACCGCCATCACCGAGAACAAGGAGGAGGCGATTGCCAGCCATAGTGTAACCCTGATTGCGCTGATAGGGCAGAGCGGGCAACTGGCTGAGGCGATGTCTGCGCTTGGGTTGAGAGAATTCCGCGAGACTGAAGAGGAATTGCGTGTTCAGATTGACGTAGCGAACCGCGCGCTGGCAGGCGCCAGCGTCGTTTTAATCCTTGCCGCCGTCATGACGCTCTTCCTGCTGCGCCGGCATATTGTGAAACCGCTTGAACTGCTGGCGGCGACGGCGCAGGCGATGAGTGAACGGCGCGATGTGTCGCCGCTGCGGATCACCAGTCATGACGAAATCGGGCGTCTGCAACGCGCGTTCAATGAGATGACTGCAGCGCTCGCATAGCAAACCCGGCGCCTTGAGGAGCAGATCGCTATTGCTGAAGCGGCGCGCGCCGAAGCCGAGACTGCCCGGATGCACCTCCAGGAGAAACTCGCCACCATCGAAGAGCAGCGCGAAGTTATTCGCGCCATGAGCGTTCCGCTCCTGCCGCTCACCAGCACCTCGGCGGTCGTGCCGTTGGTTGGCGCCATTGACAGTGCGCGGCTAGCCGTGTTGAGCGATCGAGTCCTGCGCTCAGTCGCCGACAAACGTTTTCAGCGCGTGTTGTTTGACATTACCGGCGTACCCCTTGTGGACGATGAGGTTGCTCACGGATTACTGAAGATCGTGCGCGCACTCCGATTGCTTGGCGCCGATGCAGCGCTCGTCGGCATTCGTCCAGAAGTCGCTCAGGCGCTTGCGTCGCTCGGCGATGCGCTTGCCAGTGTGACCACATACAGCACGCTCGAACAGGGGATTGAGAGCGTCCTCAACGGGCGCATCAGACAATCCGGGGCTTACCGTCTTGATCGCTCTCCCTGAACTGGATGGATCGCGCTGTGAGCGGAGCGCGTAGTAGAACACGGATACACACAGATTGCGACGGATCGGCACAGGATTGGGCGCTGCACGTCTGTCTCGCGCGCAGGCGACAATGCCGCCAGGTGATGATGGCGTCGATTATCACGATGCATAGGCGTCTGTCTCGCGCGCAGGCGACAATGCCGCCAGCCGCACTCTGCGTCTCACGCCTGCCACGTGCGCCTGCGCTACGATGCTGGAGCAACGCCAGCGCCATCAAGACGCTGACTCACTCAGCGTCTCACGCTTACCACGTGCGCCTGCGCCCGACGCGGAGCTGTACGCACGTCAGGCGATGCACGACAGCAGCGTCGATGGATGTAAATCACAGAACATAATCCGGTATTGCCCGGTCCAGCCCGCGAAGGCGGGCTTCGCAACCGTAGCCCGCGACTTTAGGCGCCGGGCAAGCGGGCGGCAGTATACGTAAGGGCGAGTCTCAGACCCGCCCTTACGCGCAGTCGCCCGCTACGTCCATCTCTCCTCCAAAGGATGAGCATCGCCGCGCCTGGCGACCCACCAATGCACATATGGTCACGATTGCACCGACGAGCGCCAGCGTCGCGCCGCCAGCCAGCCGACGCTCCCGGCAGCCAGCGCCGCGCCCGCCCACACCATCCGTTCGCGCCGCAGATCACCGAGGACCACGCGCGCAGTGTTGTAGCCGCTGGCGGCAAAGACGCCGCCGCCGGGGTGCGTGCTCGCGCCGGTAAGGTACAACCCGCGGATCGGCGTGCGATACTTCGCCAGCTCCGGCAGCGGGCGGAAAAAGAACATCTGGTCGAACGACATTTCAACGTGCATCACATTCCCGCGCAGCAGCCCCAGACGTCGCTCGATGTCGAGCGGCGACTGAATGAAGCGGTCGATGATTTTGCCGCGCATGTTCGGCGCGTGGCGATAGAGCACCTCGAGAATGCTGTCCGCTACCTCCTCACGAATATCGTCCCAGTGACGCCCATCGGCGAGTTCGTAGGGAAAGTATTGCGACCAGAGAAAGACCGTATGCTTCCCCTCCGGCGCAACAGTTGGATCGATGGCAGAGAAGGTCATGCTGATCACCGCTGGTTCGCGCGACGGCAATCCGCGTTGATAATCGGCAAAAGCGTTGCGCAGGTACTGCAGCGACGGGCAGAGCATCTGCAACCCGTGGTGGCTCCAGTGCGGCTTGCCGCCCGACGGTGCGCCGGGATAGTCGGGCAACTCTTCGGCGGCGCAACGCACCGTCATCCCAAACCCGTTGCCGATGCGAATGTTCCGCACCCGCTCCGCCAGACCCGGCGGCAGATGGTCAGCGCCGATCAAATCGAGCATGGTGGTGACCACGTGGGCATTCGACACCACCAGCGGTGCGCTGATGCGGTCGCCGCTCTGCAATTCAACCCCCTGCACCCGACCGTTCTGCACCACGATGCGTTTCACCGGCGCGTTGAGGCGCACTTCGCCGCCAGCCGCCACCAGGGAACGCGCCATCGCCTGCGTGAGCATCCCGCTGCCTCCCCTGGGATGTTTGGCGCCGCTGAGGTGCATCATCGCATACCAGCCAAAATGGTCGCCAGACCCAATCTCATCTGGCGGCGGACCTGACTGTGCACCAAGCCATGCCATAAATGCGCGCATCGGTTCGCTTTCAAACTGCTCAACGATCAGTTGCCCATACGATGTGAACAGACGGCGCACGGTTTCGAGCGTGCTGTTCCACCGTCCAGCCCTCAATTGCGCTTTAATCATGCTGCCGAACAGACCGGTGACCGTCGGCGGGTTGAGGAACGTCTCGAATACCGCCTCATTGATCGGGCGCCAGAAATCGAGGAAGCGGCGATACGCTTCGGCATCACGCGGCGACACGCGCGCAATCGACTCGCAGGTTTTATCGACATCGCGGTAGAGCGCAATCGCGCCAGAGCCGTCGGGAATGGGGTAGAACGCATATGGGTCCATGTCGCAGTACTCGAGACCGTAGCGTTCGAGTTCAAGATCGCGGATCACGGGAGTCAGATGAATCATGATGTGCGCCGATGACCCGACATCGATCCGGTAACCGGGGATCACCTCTTCGGTGCAGACGGCGCCGCCGACTATCGGACGGCGTTCGAGCACCAGCGTGCGCAACCCGGCGCGTTGCAGATACCCGGCGCACGCCAGCCCATTGTGCCCGCCGCCGACAATAATGGCGTCGTAGTCGTATTTATGAGGCATGGCTTGCTCCCTCTCGATGATGTGGCAGCGACCGCATGGTAGCGCGCAGCAAGGGGAACGTCAAACGAGTGATGAGTGACGAGCGAAGGATTCGGATTATTGCGATATTGCTCGCATTTTGATCGCAAAAATCACCACGTTGATTGATATACTCTAACACAACGAGTGTGTTATCGACTGGCATCGACAACACAGCTATTCCACGCGAGGATCATGCAATGAACGCCGGTATTCAGGAATGGCTCGACCGCCTGCCATACGAATCGCCTCTCACATTCCGTCAGGCGCGCTTGTTACAGACGATGTTGTTGCTCATCAGCAGTGGAACAGTGGTAGGAATCATTCTCAGCCCAATCACGAACCTGACGACTGAAGGGTTGATCCTCGCTCTTACCATCTTTAGCGTTGTGCTCTTGAGCGCGCTGACAGGGCTGGCAATTCTGAGGCGCGGTTCTCTCCGCGCTGCCGCAACGACGATTATCTCCGCGCTTGTCATCGTTCTCATTTTGACGATGGTGATATACGGTCAGCAACACATCGAGTACACCCTGCCGGGTCTGGTTGCGCCAATCGTGCTCGCCGGGCTGGTCGTGGGGCGGCGGGCGCTCTGGATCACGTGCAGCGCCGCGATTGCAGGTGTGGCCCTAAGCACGCTGGGGCTGACCTACCTGCCCCAGTATTTTGGGATCATCCGCATGCCGAACCCCGGACCTCTGCCATTCATCGCAGGATATGCCCTCGTCGTCGCTGTCATCAGCCTGTTCCTCGACCGTTTCGGCGGCGCGCTGCGCGAGGCGCTCAATCAGGCGCACGAGCGCGAACGTGAACTGGAAGCATTGCGCGACACACTCGAGCAGATGGTTGCCGAACGCACCGCTTCACTCCAGCAGACAATTGAGGAGTTGCGCACATCTCAGGAAACCGTGCGCGCCCTGAGCGCACCAGCCCTGCCGGTGCTGCCCGGTGTA
>JANWXL010000171.1 GCA_025055265.1 Roseiflexus sp. | reverse complement strand
CCGATCTGTTTGGGTTGGGTGATGACGCAGTCATCGCCGCGGCAGCGTCGCTCAACAATGTAGGGACGCATCAATTTGCCGTCGTTGCCGATGGCGGCGACCATGCGCACCAGTTGCAGCGGCGTCACGGCAATGCCCTGACCATAGCCGTTCGTGTTGAGCACCAGCGGACTCCACTTCGCGCTCGCAGGGGTTTGCACCATTCCCGCTGCTTCGCCCGCCATGTCGATGCCGGTGGGGCGCCCAAAACCGAACTCATCGAGCATTGCGTAGAAGCGGTCAGCGCCGATCAATTCTGCCAGTTGCAGTGCGCCGACATTGCTTGAGTAGTAGAGCACCTTTTCCGGATTGACGGGTCCGTTGCCAGCGCCGTTCCAGTTCGACAGACGCCAGCCATAGCGGTAGACACTGCCCGGATCGTCCACCACCGTGTCGGCAGTAAAGGCGCGCGCCTGCAGCCCGGCGGCGACGGTGAAGATCTTAAAGGTTGACCCTGGCTCGTACTGCGCCCCGATCGCCGGGTTCAGGTTGTAGGTTTCTGGCGTGTACTCGAAGTAGCGGTTCGGGTCGAACGTCGGATAGCTGGCCATACCGAGGATCGCGCCGGTGCGCGGATCCATCACGATCACCACGCCGCCGTCGGCATTGTGTTCATCAACCGCTCGCTTCAGTTCAGTCTCGATGATGTGCTGGACAGTCGGATCGATCGTCAACTGAAGATCGACGCCAGGGCTGGCGGGATGCACCTCTTGAGGCGCAATCCAGATCGGGTTGCGCTGTGAGTCGACCTCCGCTGTGATAACGCCGGTGCTGCCGCGCAGCAGCGCATCATAGTACCCCTCGACGCCGCTGATGCCGGTATGCTCGAAGTTCACCGCGCCAATCACGTGGGCAGCGAAGGCGCCCTGCGGGTAGACGCGCCGCGGTTCGTACTGCAGCACCAGTCCTGGCTCATCGAGCGCCATGACTCGTTCGGCGATCTCCGGTTCAAGCCAGCGCTTGATGCGCACCTGATAGCGCGATGTATTCTGCATCGCCGCCAGAATGTCGGGAGACGGAACGCCGAGCAAACCGGACAGGGTGAGCGCCAGGCGCGGCGCATTCTTCTGATCGATCTGCGATGGCACGACATACAGGCTCTGAAAATCGACGTCGAGCGCCAGGACGTTGCCCTTGCTGTCGCGGATGACGCCGCGTGACGCAGGGATGGGCAGACTCTGACGCACCTCGGCGCGCGCCATTTCCGCCAGAGTGCGCCCGCCAATGCGCACCTGGCCTGTCTGGATGCTGCCGAGGTGCACGGCAATGCGAACGATGATCACCACGGCGAGGAGCAGCAACAGGTTCAACCGCCAGCGGCTGATCGTGACCGGGCGCATCTCAGAGGCGCTGCGTCGCGCCGGAGCGCGATTGACAACGGTACTGCGCGTTGTGCGTGCCGCCATGCGATGTTCCTTTACGGATTGAAAGCCAGGTCGTCCTGCGCTGACGGTTCGCGGTCAGCGACCGTGCCGATCGTGATGTAGCGCGCCTGTTCCGGTTTCACCGGGCGCAGGTTGAGCCGTGCAGCGCGGCGCTCGATGTCCACGAGTGATTGAGCGCGCGCCAGGCGCAACTGCAAGTTGCTGCGTTCACGCAGAAGTTCAACCTGCTGCCGTTGTAACTGAGCGACGGCGTGCCCCTGTGCCGCCAGGCGCCCGGTCTGAGCGAGATTCAGACCGCTCATGAGCGCCAGCAACAGCGCGGCGGCGATCAACCGTCGCCCGCCGTCGAGCCGCAGGTAGCGGAGCAGTTCGATGCGCCGCTCCTTCGCTTCGCGGATGGTCGGATAGAGCGGTTTGAGTGTGACAGCCATGCGTTCCCCCTACGCCTGCGTTCGTTCTGCCACGCGCAGTTTTGCGCTGCGACTGCGCGGATTGGCCTGTTGCTCCTCGTTGCTCGCCTCAACCGGTTTGCGCGTGATGATGCGCAATCGCCCAATCTGCGCTTCGGCGCGCATAAAGTGTTTGACAATCCGATCCTCCAGCGAGTGAAAGGAGATAATCGCCATCCGTCCACCTGCTGCGAGCAGCTCGACAATCTGCGGCAGCGCCGCTTCCAGACTCGCCAGTTCTTCGTTGACCGCAATCCGCAGCGCCTGAAATGTGCGGGTTGCGGGATGGATCTTTCCGTGGCGCCCTCCCAGCGCCCGACTGACGAGTGCTGCCAGTTCGTCAGTTCTCGTTACTGGTTTGCGCTGCCGCGCTTCAACAATCGCCCGTGCAATGCGGCGCGAACCGCGTTCTTCGCCGTAGCGAAAGATCAGGTCAGCCAGCTCCTGTTCTGGCAGGTTGTTCACCAGGTGCGCCGCTGTCACCGGCGCATCCGGATCGAGCCGCATATCGAGCGGTGCACCCACCTGGAACGAAAATCCGCGTTCTGGCGTATCAAGCTGGTATGACGACACCCCAAGATCGAGCAGCACCCCTTGAACCTCAACGAACCCCGCTGCTGTCGCCAGCCGTCCGATCTCCCGAAAACTGCCGCGCACCAGCGTCACCCGTTCGCCGTATGGCGCCAGTCGCGTCGCTGCTGCTGTCAGCGCCGCCGGGTCGCAATCAATCCCAAGGAGCCGACCATCCGGCGCCGACGCCTCAAGGATTGCTGCTGCATGCCCGCCTCCGCCGACCGTTCCGTCGATGTACCGACATCCAGGACGCGGTTGCAGCCCGGCGATCACCTCTCTGAGCAGTACTGGCGTGTGATGGTAGTCCAAGATTAGAATCTCAGTTCCGCCAGTTTTTGCGCAAACAGGCTGGCGTTGGCATCCATGGCATTCAGCACGTTCTGCCAGCGGCGTGGCGACCAGATCTCAAAGTGGCGGTTCAGCCCGGCAATGATCGCCTGATCGCCAAGTTCCGCGAACTCACGCAGGTTCTGCGGGATGAGAATGCGCCCCTGTCTGTCGAGCGACATATCAGCGGCGCCCGAAAAGAGCATACGCTGCAATTGTCGCGTTTCTTCACTGCCAATCGGCAGACCGCTCACTTGCCGCGCCAGTTCCTCCCAGACGCTACGCGGAAACCCCATCAGACACTTGTCGAAGCCGCGCGTAATAACCACGCCCTCACTCAGTGCGTCGCGAAAACGGGCCGGTATTGCCAGGCGACCTTTGTCATCGATCGTATGTTCGTATTCACCGAGAAACATGATTGTTCGCCCGCACTGGTCGCCTGATTGCGGCGCTGCACCGGTTGCAATGCACTACGCTATCGGCAAATGACACATCTCAAGAAGCATCTGAAAGGTCTGATAGAGAATAGAACACATGTTTTTATTTTTTATCCGGGTTTGGGAGCGTGTGTGTCATTTCCCCCACTTTACCCCACTTTCTCCCACTTGAGGGTGATTATATACCACTTATTCCCACATATCAAGCGGAATCTGCGAATTCTGCGAAAATTCGCGGCATACGAGGAGGTGTCGTGGAGTGGTAACGATGCACTCACCTGCCCGGCGGTTGATGAAGATTAACCGGAACGCTGCGGGCTGAAGCCCTGGCTGAGGTCATGAAAGCCCCTTCGGGGCTTCAATGTCCTGAGCGAGGGCTCATGGAGTTTGAGAAATTAATCCGGTATCGCCGGATCTGGCCCGCGAAGGCGGGCTTCGCAACCGTAGCCCGCGACTTCAGGCGCCGGGCGCCGCTCAGAGAATGCGCGACGTGGCGGAACAGGTTTGCCGGTCTCGTGAAACTGCGAGTTACGGAAGGCGAAGTCTGTCTTCGCCGACTGGCGCAGGCGCCGTCGGACCCTTTTCTCGAACTTCATTATCAACAGGCGTCTGGCGTTCTTTCGGCTGAGCGATACGAAATCGGACGGGGGAGAGAGATGAAAACTTCATTACCAACAGGCGTCCGACGTTCTTCCAGCGACGTCTTGACAACTGTGACTCTTTTGGATATTATCAAAATTGATAATGACAGCGATTTAGATAACAACTAATCAGTCATCGTTATCCCACATCAGCGAGGTATCTATGCACTCACATCGTCGTCACTTCGCTCTCCTTATCGCTCTGCTGGCGTTGATCGGCGTCACCCTGGCAGGAGTACAGGCGCAACAGACAGACCCGACGCCCGTTGTGCCGCCAAATGTCGTCGGCGGCGGTCCTGTTGCGCCAGGAGACTACCCGTGGCTCGTCGGTCTGCTCAATGCCAGCGTTCAGGATGAAGCCGATGTGTTTTGTGGCGGCGCGTTGATCGACGACGGCGCGCCGACGTCCAGTTCGCTGTGGGTGCTCACAGCGGCGCACTGCCTGGTCGACGATGGCGAGGTCGCTCCGCCAGAAGCGATCGAGGTGCTTGCGGGTCAGCAGAATTTGACGCAGGTTCAGCCGAACCAGCGTCATCCGGTGGAGGAAGTGATTGTCCATCCTCTCTATATCTCAGGCTATGCGCTGGTCAATGACGTTGCGCTGCTTCGTCTGGCTGCTCCGGTGAATGTGGGCGCCACGCTGAGGATCGCCACACCGGCTGATGCCGCGCGCTTCGCTCCCGGGGTCGATGCGCAGATCGCCGGATGGGGCAATCTGTTGCCGCAGACCGGCGTCCAGCAGCCGGATATTGCTCATAAGGCAGTGGTCAAGATCGTGGATAACGCCACGTGCAATGCACGGTATGATCGTGCGCTGGGCATCGAGCATCTCTGTGCTGGCATCATGCCGAATGGCGGGGTTGACACATGTCAGGGCGATAGCGGCGGCCCGCTCATGGTCCCGGATGGCAGCGGCGGTCTGCTCCATGCCGGAATTGTGAGTTTTGGCCAGGGATGCGCCTGGCCCAATTTCCCTGGTGTCTATGCACGCACGGCGACATATGCGGACTGGATCGAGGCGGTGATCAACGGTGAACCGCACGTTGACGTTCTACAGACGGGGCCATATGCTGTTTTTCCGCCAGATGCGGAGGAAACGTTTTTTGAACTGTTCCATATCTCGACCGCTGCACCCGGAGAGCCGTTCACCTACACGCTGCGCATTGCCAACACCGGCATGCAGACGCTCAGCAGTTTGACCATTACTGCCACGTTGCCCGCGAACGCCAGTCTGATCCGTATCAACGATGGCGGCAGCATCTCCGGGAATGTGATGACCTGGACCGCACCCAACCTGCTGCCCGGTGAGGTTATCACGCGCTCATACGTTGTCTCCTCCACTACCAGCGTCACCACCGGTCCCTACGGCGTCACAGCAACCAGCGGTTCAGCGACGGTCGCTTCATCCGGACGTTCGCCGCTCACGACGCTGATCAACGAGCCGCGGCTGCACCTCCGCACAGTCGCCAACCCACGGGTGGAAGTCGGTTCCATCTTCCAGCAGGTTTTTCTGCTGGTCAATTTCGGGCGGGGCGCAGGCGCAGGCGCAACAGCGGTACAGGTGCGCGCCGCGCTTCCCAATAATGCAAACATCGTGGCTATCGGCGGTGGCGCAGACATCGTCGGCAACGAGCTGCGCTGGCAGGTTCCAGAGCTGACGGGGGGAACGTTCGCCGTTCTGGAAATGGATGTGCGCGCCGGAAATGTCGGCAGCGTGTTTCGCATCACTGACTATCAGGCACAGGCCGGGAGCGCGACGCCTGTTTTGGGTGCCACTGGAAGTCAGACCGTTGCCACGGTTGCGCGGCGGCATCTGCCGCTCATCGCCAGGTGACCGTATCGAGGATCGACTGGACCTGTTTTACCTCGTATGTCCCCGGCGTACAGCGCAGGCTGAGCCTGTCGAAGCCTGCGCTGCCTGGCGCCCGCATTGGCGGGGGCGCTCCGCTCGACGCCTTTGATGCAGGCTGAGCCTGTCGAAGCCTGCGTTCGCCGCGCACTTGACGACCCTCACAGACGCGGCTTGGTGAGAACCCTGTCGAAACGAAGGCGATGGTCAAAAGCTGCCAGACATGCGCGCTGTCGGCGTGCAGGCGGATGTGACCGCTGCCAGGCGAGTCGATGCGCCTTCGCGGGATGGTCGTGGTACAATCATAGCACGCATATCTTATGCCAGCGAGGCGCTGATGTCCGGCATCGATCTGCAGACCCTTCGGCAACGCATTGCAGCAATCGCAGCCGCGCACCCACAGGTGCGGCTGGTCTATCTCTTCGGATCACGTGCCAGCGGGGAGGTTGGTCCGCTCAGCGACATCGATCTGGCAGTAGCGCTTGATCGGGATGCCCCGATTCCGCATCTGCGCAGCGAACTGGCGCATCGTTTCGCCGAAGCGCTCGATGATGGGCCGGTTGATCTGATTGTCCTGAACCAGGCGCCGATTGAACTGGCCTACGCTGTCATCGCTGAGGGCAGGACGCTCTACCAGCGTTCGCTGGCTGAGCGAGTCGAGTATGAGGCGGATGTTATGAGCCGCTACGGCGACTATCTGCCGGTCTTGAGGGCGCAACGCCAGGACATTGTGAATGGAGTCGGCGATGAGCGTCGAGTTCAGCGGTATCGAGAGGCGTTTGGACGAACTCAGCGAACGCCTGGCGCGTCTGACCCCATTGCGTGAGCGTCCACGATCTGATTTCGACAGCGATCCGTATTTGCGCGACATCGTCGAGCGCAACCTGGAAGTCGCTGCGCAATGCTGCATCGATATCTGCCATCGGATCATTAAACTGGAAGGCGCAGGATCATTTGTCGCGCCACGTCTGTATGAACTCGCCGGGAGTCATGACCGTCACATTGCCGCGCGCGTGCAGCGGATAATGTGAGATGTTGCCGGTAATGAGGGTAGCATCTGTCTGAGTCGCTACTTCTAGAAATGGCAGATCATCGGGATCAGGCAGGGACAGAGGAGAGGAGTCACCACAACTCGCTCACCGCTCATCTCCAGATACTCCAGAAGCACGTTCACGTCATTGGCGGCGAAGCCAAATTTCGGTCGAGCCAGCACTGCACGGTATTCAGCCAGCACTCGATCATCGTAAGCCACGCGAAGATCGCCGCGCAGCACCATATCCAGAATGCGAGCCGGAGGTCCGAATGGCGAGAGGAGAGCAGAAACCAGAACATTCGTGTCGAGAACGATCAGCGTCATCTACTGCTCTGTCTGGAACGAGCGGCGCTGCTGGCGTGTTTGGGCAATCTCGGCGTTAATCTCCACCTCCGATAGCCTGTCAGCGCCCCGCTCCGCCGCCGCCCGGCGTATGCGGGAGACGGCTGCTTGAGCGCGCGCTCGACGCAGGGCGATCAGTACCTCCTCAAAATCCTTCTCTCCCACGCCAGCAATAATCGCTACTGGTCGGCCGTTGGAGGTCAGGATCAGCTCACCCTGCTGACGAAGCTTCTCCCATACCTCGCCAGGTTTCAGACGCAGATCGCGGATGGTTACAAATTCCACGTTAACCTCCTGTAGTCTGATTGGACTGCAGTCAGTCTATATTGTCCGTGAACCTGCGTCAAGGCGCTCGCGCTCCAGACGCTGATATTCTGTTTTATGCTGATCCATTTCTGGCGCCCTGCCTGATCCCTGGCAGTGCGGCGTGCGCACCTGGCGCTACGCCGCCAGCGATCTGGTGAAAATGGGGTTCTGCCGGCTGTACTATGGCGTACCGCTGCCCTGAACGGCGGTTGCGCCCGGCTCCAGCAGCGGAAATTCAGCAATCCGCAGATTGGTGCAGCCGTAAGGAATGAGGCGAATCTCTTCGATGGGCGTATCAACGCGAACCAGCGCTGGCGGCGGCGCTGCGGCGCCGTGTTCCTCCATCCATGTCGGAATGCGCCGACCCCGGGCATATGCCTCTACCGGAGCGCCATCAGGCGAAAACGGGCGCTCGCCGACCGGGTGATGGACGACGCGGATCGATCGTTCTGGCTGTGCGGCGTCCAGTTCCAAACCATAGTTCCACGCCGTCGTCGGCAGCACTTCCCAATCTCCTAAACGGTCGGCAATCTCCGGCGGGCAGTGCGGACGCAGCCGCTCACCGGCAGCATAGCGTCCCTGTGCATCGGGAACGATGCGCCGCCACGTCTCGCCAATCGGAAGGGCAAAGACCAGCGGACCGTACTCAACTGCTGCACTGCCGGACGGTCGACGCACTACTGCTGCACGCATCGGCAGGTGCAGATCAAGAATGACAGTCCCCTCCCATGTGCGTTCAAGGAAGTGAAATGTTCCTGGGGCAACCGCCTCACTGATGCCATTCACGGAAAGCATCGCTCCATCTGCCCACCCGGGGATGCGGAGCAGCAGTGGAAAGCGGGCAGCCGTGTGACTCTCCACAACGATGCGCACGTCACTGTTGAACGGATAGTCTGTCTCGACCACGATGCGCACCCTGCTGCCGCCTGCGGTCGTTGTCAGTTCGCAAGGAGCGTAGGATACGGCTGCCAGCCCACCATCGGGGGAGCGCATCCAGAGGTGGGTGGCGAATTTGGGCCATCCCTGGTGCATATTTGCAGTACAGCAACCGTAGTTCGGCTCCAGACCGAAGGTGTTGGCGTCGGCGCGATTGTTGGTGTAGATATTGTCCTCGAGAATAGCGCAGCGAATCTGGTTCACCTGCTGCACATACTGGTGCGACCACATATCGGAAGCAAACGTGGCAGGAAGGGCGTTGAACGTGATGTGCTCCAGCCGATCAGCCAGGCGCGGATCGCCCAGGATGGCGATCAGGACTTCGAGGGAGTACTGATACTCGACCACAGCGCACAACTCGGTTCCCTGCGAGGGGTTGAGACCGGCGAGATGCTCATCGCCGCTGAAGACGCCGTTCACCTGTCCATGAAAAGTATCGAGCGTCTCGATGATCTGCCAGACGGCGTCGCGATCGCGCGGATCGCCCGACTGACGATACCAGACGCCAGGAGTTTTGATCGCCATTGCATTGTTGACGACGTGCGACGCCATATCGAGGCGAAACGTGCAACCGGGGAGCGGTACAGGAGGATAGATATCTTCACGCCGCTGTCGGGATTGATACGGAAATCGCTCGAAGTGCGCGCGCCAGTCGAACCCCTGACGCTGCGCCTTTGCCGCCAGATCGAGCAGCCACGCCTCGCCAGTGCGATCATAGAGCCAGTGCAGCGATACTACCAGGTCTGCCCAGCGGTAGCGTCCCCAATCGAAGAGGGGCTGTTCGTCGAGCAACGCATCAAGGCGATGAAGGAAGCGCAGCATCGCTGGTATAACCCGCGGATCGCCGGTGGCTTCCTGGAACTGACTCAGCGCCTTCAACAGAACAAAGACGGGCCATGGGTCGAGCGGTTTGCGGCGAGGGTCGCTCGTGTCGTGCACCGGTCCGAGCCAGCCATCGTCATGCTGCCGCTGGAGAATGATGTCGATCCAGCGTGAGACCCTGGCGATCAGCGCGGGATCGCCGAGCGCGAACGCCAGCGGAACCACGCCGTCGAGCCAGTACGGTCCGCGTTCCCACCCCTCGGCATCGCCGCCGATCCAGGCGCTGTGCGCCACATCGGGCCAGAACCGGTCGAGATGACCGCTCAAACCGTCCGCCTGGAGATGCAACTGGCGATGCAGCCAGCCGCGTGGACGGATGGTGCCGGGGGGAAGCGGAGCACATGCCGGGCGCCAAAGGAACGAAGATTTCATCTGAATTTCATCTGTTTCTCAGGAGAAACTCACCAGACCGTGCAACTTTCTCACCAGGTCGCGCGTTATACTAATGCAAGCGCAAGACGACAGCGGCGGTCGTCTCCAGGGCGTGGCAGACGCCCGACCGGACACCCTCCTGCGCCGCCCTCCATTTACCCTCTTCTTATCCCCCCGGTCGTCACGACGACGACCGGTTTCCTCTTTTTATTGATCAGATCCGTTGCTGCGCACGATGATACGTATCGGCGCTTCGCCTGCCATCCAGAGGAGCAGGGTGTTGACGATCGCAATCACCAGGCCCCCAAGAAACGCCGACCAGAAACTGTCGACGCGGAACTGCACTCCCAGCTCGCCGGCGATGTAGGCGGTCAGCAGGAGCAGGAGTGCATTGATCACCAGCGTAAACAAGCCCAGCGTCAGCAGCACCAGCGGACAGGTCAGCAGAGTCAGGATCGGGCGCAACGCCGTGTTGACCAGACCGAACACCAATGCGACCAGCCCGATTTCCCAACCGGGACCGACGAACTCGATGCCAGGCACGACCTGAATGGCCACAAAGATCGCCAGCGAGGTTACCAGCCAGCGCAACACCAGGCTGCGCGCCATTTGCCAGCGGGACGGGGGTTGTGGGGGAGACTCAATCATAGTGAGAAAAGCGCATCGGTCGTAAAACTGACCTGTGGCAGCATTACAGCGCTGATCCGGCCGCCGGGCAGAATCTTGTGCAGCAGCGTATATTCGCCTGCTACGGGCATTGTATATTGCTCGATGATCTGCCTGCCAGCGTCGACGAGCCAGACTTCGGCGATCCCGGCGCGAGCGTAGCGCGGCAGTTTTTCCTGCTGATCGTATGCAAGCGATGTGTCTGCGACTTCTATGACGAGCAACACATCCTCCGGCGTTGCAAGGGCATCGAGATAGGCATCCTCACGTGGACGCAGCAGCGCCAGATCGGGCTGAGGTTCATTGTACTCGTCCAGACGGATCGGGTTTTGCACGCTAACAATCGCGCTATCGCCAGCAAGACGCACCAGCAGGGCGTTGAGACGGTTGACCAGGCTGACGTGCCGCGCGCCAACCGGACTCATCTCACGAATCTCCCCGTCGATCAATTCCACCCGATCATCTTCGTACAGCACGCCAGCTTCACGCAAACGGGCGTATGCGTCGACCGTGAATCGGTAGCGTGTGATTGTTTCTGTCGTCATAGGAGCGCTCTTGAACGCTGCACATCTCCTGCGTGCGTATGATACCATGCCGGACGATGGGGTGTGGAAATATCAAGACATCAAAGGGTCTTCGCGCCTTCGTGCCTTTATGTGAGTTTATCAGATAGCACTGGACTGAACCAGTCTCTCGATTGTGCACCCCGCTTATGTCAGACGATCAGACGGTTTCTGAACACAGCCTCTTGCTTGCCGGGGAAGAGGTGCGGCTGCTCCCGGAGCGCGCCCTTTTCTGGACGCGCGCTGCAACGCTGATCCTCGCCGACCCGCACATCGGCAAGGCCGGCGCCTTCCGCGCAGCATCGGTCGCTGTGCCGGAAGGAACGACGACCGCCGATCTGGATCGCCTCAGCC
>JANWXL010000157.1 GCA_025055265.1 Roseiflexus sp. | reverse complement strand
TGGCGCACGTCGATCAACCGCGCCGCCGAGGCGATGACAATCTTCGCCGTGGCATGCGCTGGCGTCTATCCGCTGGTGCATACTGGCCGCCCCTGGCTCGACTACTGGATGCTTCCCTACCCCGGCACGCTGGGGATGTGGCCGCAGTTCCGCAGTGCGCTCGAATGGGACGTCTTCGCCATCTCGACGTATGCAACCGTCTCGATCCTGTTCTGGTACCTTGGACTGATCCCCGACCTGGCATCGCTGCGCGACCGGGCGACAAATAAGTTGGTCAAAATCTTCTATGGCTTTCTGGCGCTTGGCTGGCGCGGCGGCGCGCGCGACTGGAATCGCTATGAGGTGGCGTCGCTCATTCTTGCTGGCCTTTCGACGCCGCTGGTGCTCTCGGTGCACAGCATCATTAGCCTCGACTTCGCCATCTCGCAGTTGCCAGGCTGGCACGTGACGGTCTTCCCGCCCTACTTTGTGGCTGGCGCGGTCTACTGCGGCTTTGCGATGGTGATCCTGCTGCTGATACCGATGCGCCGCTGGTACAAACTCCATGACCTGATCACGATCAAGCACTTCGACCTGATGGGCAAGGTGATGCTGGCGTCGGGTCTTGTGGTGGCGTATGGCTATTTCTCCGAGATATTCTACGCCTGGTACAGCGCGAACATTTATGAGTACTACCTGATTACAAACCGCACGATGGGACCCTACGCCTGGAGCTACTGGGCGCTGATTGTGCTCAATGTCGCCATTCCGCAGTTGCTGTGGTTCAAATATTTCCGAACGAATCTTGCCTGGCTGTTGTTCATTTCGATCTGTATCAACATCGGCATGTGGTTTGAGCGCTGGGTCATCATCGTGCTCAGCCTGCACCGCGAATTTCTGCCGTCGTCGTGGGGGTACTACACGCCGACTGTGTGGGATTTTTCGCTGTATGCCGGGTCCTTTGGCTGGTTCCTCTTCCTGTTCTTCCTGTTCATCCGGTTGTTGCCAGCCATCTCGATCTTCGAGGTGCGTGATCTGGTGCACAAGACGGAGACTGAAAAAGCGCTGGCTCACGGCAGCGCCAGCCATCACTAGGGAGGCGTTGGAATGTTGAAGCGAGGTGCAACACAGGCAAAGGCGCCAAAAGTTTCGACCGAGCCGACCCTCTATGGGTTGATCGCTGAGTTCGATGACCCCGAGGCGCTGCTGGCGGCAGCGGAGAAAACCCGTGACGCCGGATATACAAAGTTCGAGGCGTACACGCCGATGCCCATCCACGGTCTGGATGAAGCCGTCGGGTATCGCGGCACGCGCCTGCCATGGGTGATCTTTGGCGCGGGTCTGACGGGCGCCATCGGGATGTTCTCCCTTCAGACGTGGATCAACCTGGTGGCGTATCCGATGAATGTCGGCGGTCGTCCGCTCTTTAGCTGGCCCGCATTCATCCCGGCGACGTTCGAAGGGATGGTGTTGCTTTCGGCGTTCGCTGCGGTCTTTGGCATGATCGCCGCCTGCGGGCTGCCGCGACCGTACCATCCAGTGTTCAACGCGCCGAATTTCGAGCGCGCGTCGGTCGACCGCTTCTTCCTGTGCATCGAAGCTGCCGACCCCAAGTTTGAACTCAAGCGGACGCGCCAGTTCCTGGAGAGCCTGGAGCCGCTGGCGGTCTCGACTGTAGATAACTAGGGGAGCTACAATGCTGAACCTGCGACAACGCCGCCGTCCAGGGTCACTGATCGGACGGATTGCTCGGGCAGGGTGGCTGGTTGCCGTCGCGCTGCTGATGACTGCCTGCCACCTGGAGATGTACGACCAGGCAAAATACAACCCGCAAGCAGCAAGCGATCTTTTCGCCAGCGGCGCTGCAGCGCGTCCGCTGGTGGAGAACACTGTGGCGCGCGGTCGGTTGCGGATTGACGCAACCAGCACCGGGCGCGTCGATGGCGATCCGAATGGTGCTTATGTGACGACAATTCCAATCCAGATCACGCCAGAGCTGCTGGAGCGCGGCAAGGAGCGCTATCGCATCTACTGCGCCGTATGTCACGGCGTGAACGGCAACGGTCGCGGTCAGGTCGGTCTGCTGCTCAACCCGCGCCCGCCGTCCTTCTATGACCAGCGCCTGCTCAATATGCCCGATGGCGAATATTATGATGTGCTGGTCAATGGCCGGAGAACCATGTACGCCTACGGTTATCGCATCCAGAGCATCAGCGATCGCTGGGCGATTGTGGCGCATATCCGTGAGTTGCAGAAGAATCCGCCGCCGCAGAATTAGGGGTTAGGGGTTAAGGGTTAGGGGTTACTGGAGATTGGACTGTGGCCCGATATCGAGAGCGTTCTCTCGTCCGAAAGGGATGAACTTATGATCGCACAAGAGCCTGCTGCGCTTCGCCCGGCGTTGGGGCGTCTTCAGCAAGTGGCGCTGATCGTTGGCGGCGTTGCGATGCTGCTGGCAGTGGCCGGGGCGTTTCTGGGAGCGGCGCAGTTTTTCCATTCCTATATCTTTGCCTATTTCTTCTGGTTTGCTCTGTCGCTCGGCGGGCTGCTGGTGCTGATGATCAACCATCTGACGCAGGGCGTATGGGGGTTGATGCTGCGACGTCTGCTGGAGGCGGCGGCGCTCACTCTGCCGCTGATGGCGATCCTGTTCCTGCCAATTGCGGCGGAAACATTGATGGGAACGCACTACCTGTTCCCCTGGACGAACCCGGAGGTCGTGGCGAATGATGAAGTAGTGGCGCTCAAGACGCCATACCTGAATGTGCCGTTCTTCCTGGCGCGCGCGGTGATCTACTTCGTGCTGTTCATCGGAATGGCGTATCTGCTGCGGCAGTGGTCGCTGGAGGAGGACGCGAAGGGGTTCAGCGACGATCTTCGTGGTCGCTTCCAGCGTCTGAGCGGTCCCGGCATCGTCGTACTGGTGCTGGCGTGGACGTTCGCCGCCACCGACTGGGGGATGTCGCTGGAGCCGGAGTGGTTCTCGTCGATGTACCCGGTGACCTACATCGCCAGTATGCTGATCCTGACCTTCGGCGGCGGCATTATCGCGCTGGCGGCGCTCAAGTCGCGCAACCTGCTGCCGTTCGGCATTCCCGTCGACCGGCTGCACGACCTGGGCAAGTTCCTGTTCGCGTTCGTAGCGGTCTGGGCGTATGTCAATTTCTCTGAGTATCTGATCATCTGGTCGGGGAATGTGCCGGAACTGACGCCGTGGCATGGGCATCGCTCGACAGGCGGCTGGGAAATCCTGGGGATCGCAATGATCTTCGGGCACTTCCTGCTGCCGTTTATGCTGCTGTTGAGCCGCTTCGCCAAGCGCCGGCTGGCAAACCTGACGGCGATCGCGATCTACATGTACCTTATCGAGATTGTCTGGTACTTCTGGAAGATTATGCCCGCGTTCCATCCCGACGGGTTCCACATCCACTGGCTCGATCTAGTGACGCTGATCGCGATCGGCGGGTTGTGGCTGGGGGTGTTCGCCTGGCATCTGCAGCGCGCGCCGTTGCTCGCGCCGAACGATTATCGCCTGCCGCTGTTGCGTCGCCAGGAAGCTGGCGGGCATGGGCACGGGCATCACGGCAAGGCGGCGACGAAGCATCATTGAGGTGAGAGGCGAGAGG
>JANWXL010000103.1 GCA_025055265.1 Roseiflexus sp. | reverse complement strand
GCCACGCATCGACAGGGAAAGGGCCAGGGATGTTTTGGCAAACTCTCACATTTCTTGAGACCCCCGCATCCGCCCGATCAAACCGGCCACCTCGCGCGCCAGGCGGAAGGAGGGTTGTACCATGCTCACCGGCATCAATCCCAGTCCGCACGTCGCTGTCACCAGCGTGTGCCGCGCCATGTCGATCTGTTCATCACTGCCAGCAGTTGCGATGATCCAGTTCGTCAGCAGATCGGCGCTGCGCACGTCTGCCAGATCGTGCAGCGTCGGAACTAATCCGAACGCCAGCAGGCCGCTGTTTCGGACGAATGCGCGCACCTCTGCGCCAGTGCAACACAGCGCCGCCTGCTGATACGCATCGAACGACACGACATCTGCGCCGGTCCAGCAGAGCAGCGCAACTGGCGGTGCTCCATCCGGCAGCGACGCGCAGCAGTGCACTCCGACGAGCGCGCCGGTCGCCTGGATGCCGCGCACCACCGACTGCAATGCGCGCAGCGCCTCTCCCGTCGCGTCCCGGTCCGGCAGCAGCGCCAGGTAGGGCTCATCGAGCACGATCAGCACCGGCGTGCGCCAGCGCGCCAGACGTTCGATCTGCCAGATTGCCAGGCGCCGAATGTATCCGCCAATCGCCTCAAGCGCGGTCGGGTCGTACACAACGGGCTGCCCCGCAAAAAACAGCAGCGCTGCCAGCGTCACCGGACCGGTGATCTGCCCCTTCAGCGCCACGGCGCGGGGAAAGGCGCCCGCCGCCAGCGCCGCCTCAAACGCGAAAAATCCGGCGGCGGCGGACGGCAGCAGTTCGGCGCTCACCGTCGCCAGCCGATGCAGCAGTTCGGCATACCCGCCGGGATGGGCGATTCGGTAGCCATAGGAACTGCCATGCGGCAGCAAGAGGTCGCTGAACGGCATCAGCGCCTGTTCGATCATGCGCTCCTCCACAGCGCGCTGCGGCAGTTGGGGCCAGAATGGGATCTCCGGCGCTACCCTGGCAACCAGGCTCACCGCTTCACCAGCGTCGGTGTGCGGCAGACTGCCAACGCCGGTCACGGCGCCGTCACCCAGCGCCCGGCAGGAAAGGATCTCGCTCAGGTGCATGACGATATTTCCTGGAAAGGGTGACACAAAGGCGCAAAGCCTTACAATCCGTGCTCATCCCTTCGCGCCTGTCTTCCTGACCTTATCAAACAGGCTCTCACAAAGGCACGAAGGTGCAAAGGTTTCGCAATCCGGCGTCATTAATGCGATTCGTCCGAATCCGTCTCAATCCGTCCACATCCGTGCCCCATCACAGCAGCTTTACGCAGTATATACCCCTTCCAGGCGGTCTTCAATCTGGTTGCGCAGCGCAAGCAACCGCGCCAGGGCATCGTCGTCTGGCTGCCAGTAGCCGCGGTTGTGCGCTTCCAGCAGACGATCGATGACTTCCAGCAGAGCGTAGGGGTTGTTCTGCTCGATCCGCCGCCGCAGCGCTTCATCGGCGATCAGGCAGCGATTCGCAGCATCAAACAGCGCCGGATCGACCGCTTCTGTCGTTGCTGCCAGACCGACCATGTGCTCCAGGCGTTTCGCAATCTGCTGCGCGCCGTGGTAATCGTGCGCCAGTATCGCGTCCAGCCAGCGCGGGTTCAGCAGGCGGGTGCGCAGCCCACGTTGAATGGCGCGCTGCAACGGTTCGGCGCGGATGCGCCCCTCGGTCGTGTCGGCGACCATGAGGTGCGCCTGACGACCGGCTGCCGTCCTGACGCTGCACGCCAGCCCGCCGTAGAATTCGTAGTAGTGGTCAAGGTCGGTCATTTCGTAGTCGCGTGAACTGCGCACCTGGCTGATCAGTTCGACCTGGCTGAGTTGTGCGGTGAGGAGGTCGGGTTTCGCTTCGCCATACCGCCGCCGCGTGTAGACGTAACGCAGACTGTCCACATAGCAGGCTGCCAGTTCCGCCGGACTCTGCCACGCCTGGCTTTTGATCAACTGATCGACGCCTGCGCCGTAGAGTGTGTTTTGCGGACCGAACAACCGCGCGGTCGCCAGATCGTCGGCATCGTCATGGCTCAACCCCTGCGCCCGCAGTTCGTCGTAGAGATGACGGGTATGCGCGCGCACCGGGTTGTGTGCGTCGTCTTCGTCCTGCGCCGCGACCAACCCTACTGCTTCGTGTAGCAGGTCGATCAAGTTGGGAAACATATCGCGGAAAAAGCCGCACATCTGAATGGTCACATCCACGCGCGGGCGCTTCAGTTCAGCGAGCGGTACGACTTCCAGACGCGTTTCCCACACGCCCCGGCGCACGAGCCGCACCCCCAGGTACGCCAGGATCTGCCCGACCGTCTCGCCCTGCGTTTTGGCGGTCTCCAATCCCCAGAGAACCACTGCCGTGCGCCGCGGGTACGCGCCATGGGTCTGCCGGTAGTGATCCAGGGTGGCAGCGGCGATCGCGGCGCCGCGTTCCAGCGCCGCTGCTGTCGGCACGCGGCGCGGATCGAACTGCACCAGGTTGCGCCCGGTCGGCAGAATATCCGGCGAGCGGAACAGATCGCCACCTGGCCCGGCGGGCAGGTAGCCACCCGTTAGCGCGTGCATCAGCCCACCCGGTTCATCGCACTGGCGCAACCCGTCGCGGATGGCGCAGGCAGCAGCGTGCAACGCCTGCCACGCCGGATCGCGGTGAGTCAGTGGTCGCCCTTCGAGCACGTGCGCCTGCACCCAGG
>JANWXL010000060.1 GCA_025055265.1 Roseiflexus sp. | reverse complement strand
TCGGCGCGCCCGCCGATGCTGCGCTCAGCGATCTTCGCGTGCCGCAGTTTCACCCCGACTGGGCGGCGGACCTGATCCTCAACGAAGCCCTGCCGCACGCAGCGCGCGAGGGGCACTGGAGCGGCGAAACCGCCGTATTTGATGTGCAGGGGAGAGAGGTGCCAGTTGCGCAGATCATTATTGCGCACAAGAATGCCGCAGGCGAGGTGACGCACTTCTCGACCATTCTGCGCGACATCAGTGAGACCAAACGAACTGAAGCCACGCTGCGCGAGAGCGAGCAGCGCTTGCTCCGTTTCCTCGACGCGCTGCCGGTCGGCGTCTTTGTCATCGAGCCTGACGGACGCCCGTTCTACGCCAATCGCAGTGCAACGGAACTGCTGGGTAGGGGCATCATACCAGACGCCACCACCGATCAGCTTGCTGAGGTTTATCGCGCCTTCGTCGCCGGGACTGATCAACTCTATCCGGTAGAGCGCATGCCGCTGGTGCGCGCACTGCACGGTGAGACGTCATCGGTTGATGATATGGAAATCGAGCGCCCCGATGGTCGCATTCTCATCGAGATCCACGGCGCGCCGATCCGCGATGCTGAGGGGCGCATTGCTTACGGTATGGTCTCGTTTACCGACATCACGGTGCGGCGGCGCGCCGAGGAGGCTATTCGCGAACGCGCCCTGCAACAACAGATCATCGAAGCGCAACAGGCGGCGCTGCGCGAACTGAGTACACCGCTGATGCCCATCGCAGACGGCGTGGTCGTTATGCCGATCATTGGCTCGATCGATAACCGCCGCGCCCAGCAGATCATGGAGACGCTCCTGGAAGGCATCGCCGCGTATAGCGCCGATATCGCCATCCTCGATATCACCGGCGTCCGGGTGGTTGATACGCAGGTCGCCGGAGCGCTGGTCCGCGCCGCTCAGGCGGCGCGCATGCTCGGCGCGCGCGTCGTGCTCAGCGGGATCAGCGCCGAAATTGCGCAGACGCTCGTCCACATCGGGGCGGAGATGCGCGATATGGTCGCGCTGCGCAGCCTGCAACAGGGCATCGCCTATGCGCTCGAACAGCGCAGGTCGCTTTGAGTGCGCCCGGCTATGGCTTCCCCCATCGCACAGTGTACAGGTCTGTTCCTTTGTACAGCTCGACGCCGGGCGATCCATCGGTGGGCAGCCAGAGCAGACGGACTCCCGAAGGATCGCTGCTCTCGAAGATCACTACGCCTGAGCCGTCCGGCGCCCACAACGTGTTCT
The DNA here is from genome assembly GCA_025055265.1 of Roseiflexus sp. Lineage (GTDB taxonomy): Bacteria > Chloroflexota > Chloroflexia > Chloroflexales > Roseiflexaceae > Roseiflexus. The sequence goes on along the minus strand of JANWXL010000060.1, from coordinate 14,041 downwards.
GCAGCTCGTAGGCTTCACTGCGCAGCGGTGTGAAGGTCCCGCTGGTCAACGCGACGCTGCCCATGGTGTACGACAGCACGGGAAACTCTGAGGTATCAGCGGCGGGTGAGTAGAAAGGGTTCTCGGCTGGCGCTGGCGCCGCGAGTGCATACAATCGGTCTCCAACCACGAAAGGATACGCCAGCAAGGTATTTGCTGGCTTGAGCGTCATCGGCGATACTGCGCCGCTGGCGGCGTCGCCGCGCCAGATGCCCGGCTCGTTGAACCAGTTCCCCGGATTGGCAACACTGAAGTAGACCGCTTTGCCGTCGGGCGTCCAGGCGGCGGCAGTGCAGGCGGCAACCAGATTCGGCTCAGGCGCCTCCAGATAGATGACGGCGCCGCTGGCAACATCGACGATAGCCAGTTCGCAGATCTCGACCGAAAGCGAGAAGGCGTTCACCAGCAGTTTCGTGCCGTCCGGCGACCAGGCAACCGCTTCGAAGCCGCGTCCATCGCCACGTTCGACGGCAGGATCAGTCACTGGCTCGTCTGCCAGGATCAGACGTGGTTCGCCGCCAGCGACCGGCATCAGGTAGAGACCCGGCGTGTGCTTTCCTGGACGCTCATAGTCCTCGAAGACGCGCAATGCAATCGTTGCGCCATCCGACGAAAGAAGGGGCGCAGCGACGGGCATAGTATCGAGCAGAACCGTGCGCTTGCCGCCGTCGGCAGCAGTGCGCACCAGCACAGGCGGCATACCAACGCCCTGGACGATGTACACCAGCGTGCCATCCACAGGTGACGCATCGAACTGGACGATCGCCAGCGCGTCCGGCGCAGGCGGCGCTTCATTCGTGATCTGCCTGCGCGTCGCGCCATCCCGCTCAATGCGCACAATCTGCCCGCCATCGAGAACGTAGAGCGGCGCTGGCAGAACAGCATTTGCCGGTGTCGGCGTCGCGGCGGCTGGCAGTGTCGTCGGTGCTGGTGCAACAGGCGGCGGCGTGGCGGCGGGAGGCGCGGCAGTGGGCGCAACGGTCGGCATGGCGGGCGTGGGAACGGTCGTTGATCGTCCGGTACAGGCGCTCATCACCAGGAGCACCGCCAGCAACAGGCAGGCGGCGTTGAACGCTCGAATGCGGGACACGCGGGTGCTCCTCTCTTCCCGATCCCAATAACGATACCTGATCGAAAGAACGATGTGTTACGGCGTTTTTTGCGCCAGCGTCTCGCGAACGATTTCCAATCCGCGCAGCAACTGGATATCATTGCTGCGCTGGAGTTCTTCCGGGTTGAGCGCCGCCGCCTCAGCCGGGGTCAGCGGCGCAACTCCTGGCGCCAGCGCAATCAGCTCATCAGGTTGAATACCCACACCGCGCACTACCTTCCCCTTTGGCGTCAACCACTGCGAGGCGCCCAGGCGCACCTGCGCGCCGCCTTCCAGATCGAATGGGCGCAGAACCGTCGCCGTGCCAAACGTCGCCTGGCCGATCACGCGCGCACGTCCGTTCTCCTGCAGCGCGCCAGCAAGAATCTCGGCGGCGCTGGCGCTGTTGTTGTTCACCAACACCACCAGCGGAATCTCGAGCGCCAGCCCGCCTTCGCTCGTCACGTATGGACGTTGGGCGCCGCTACGGTCCTGTTCGATCAACACCGTCGTTCCTTCCGGCATAAACTGGCTCGCCACGGCGACCAGTTGGGTCACCAGACCGCCGGGGTTGTTGCGCAGATCGAGAATGATCGCCTGAGCCTCCTGCGCCCGCACATCCAGCAGCGCCTGTTGCAGTTCCGCTCCAGTGCGCTCGGCAAAACGGTTGATCTTGATCAGCGCAACCCGGTCGGGCAGCATACGCCAGGTGACGCTGGGAACGTTCACCTCCTCGCGCGTGATCGTCACATCGAACGGCGCCGCAACACCGGCGCGCTGGATCGTCAGCACCACCTGCGTACCCTTCGGTCCGCGCACCCGATTGCGCAGTTCTTCGACCGTCACTCCTCGCACATCATACCCGTCAACGCGCAAGATCAGGTCGTCGGGGCGCAATCCGGCGCGTTCGGCGGGCGATCCTTCGATGGGGGCGACGATTCGCGGCTGCCCATCGCGCACGTCAATGTAGGCGCCAATCCCCTCAAACCTGCCTGAAAGCGCCTCGCGCTCACGGCGCGCCTCCTCGGCATTCAGGTAGCGCGTATGCCCCTGGTCTCCCAGGCTGTCGAGCATGCCGTTGATCGCGCCATCGCTCATGCGCTGCGGGTCGATAGCGGCAGGGTCAACAAAATTGTCGCGCGCCAGTTGCCAGACGCGCCAGAAATTGTTTAGCGCGGCGCACTCTTCCGCCTGAAGCGGGCAGGGAGTGGTCACGCGCAGCGCCAGCAGATAGCCCCCACCGACCCCCAGCGTCAACATGAACGCCAGAAGCGGCATCACCAGCCAGATGGGGAGTTGAAGTCGGAAGAGTCGTCGTACAATGTTCATCGATTCTGTCGTTTCGTATGAATATGTCTGTCACGTGGTATTATACGGCGGATGACTTCGCTCTGGCGACCTCACTGTTCATTTGAGGGTTTTCTCAGAAAGGATGACGCAAAGGTATGCTTCCCTGATTGTGACCCGGCATCTTTGCGTCAACCCGTCTGAGGAATGCTGCGCTTCACGTGGCGCGGTATAATGTCAGGGGTCAGGTACGGGCAAGCGACTGCCTGTCACTTATCACTCGCCTGACAGGCGCAACGCTCGCGCTCCTGGGAGAAACGTACATAAGTGGATGGCAATCGGAGACGCCATGGAACAGGTTTTCATCTCCCGGCACCCGCTCGTCCAGCACAAACTGACACTGCTGCGCCGTGCAGCGACCGAGCCGAAGAAGTTTCGTGAACTGGTGCGCGAACTCTCGCAGTTCCTGCTGTACGAAGCGACGCTCGATCTGCCGCTCAAGGAACACCCGGTCGATACGCCGCTCGCCCCCTACCACGGTCATCAGATCGCCGAGCGCATCGGTCTGGTGCCGATTCTGCGCGCCGGGCTGGGTATGGTTGATGCCATCCTCGATCTTATCCCCACTGCGCACGTCTGGCACCTGGGTCTCTACCGCGACCACGCCACGCTCCAACCAGTGACGTACTACAATAAACTGCCGCCGGAGGTGGACGTCGATCTCTGTCTGGTGCTCGATCCGATGCTCGCCACCGGCGGTTCAGCGGTTGCAGCCGTCCACATTCTGAAAAAATGGGGCGCACGCCGCATTAAGTTCCTTGGGCTGATTGCTGCGCCTGAAGGAGTGCGGGCGCTGCACGAAGCGCATCCCGACGTACCGATCCATCTGGCGGCAATCGACGATCACCTGAACGACCGCGGGTACATTGTTCCTGGCCTTGGGGATGCAGGCGATCGCCTGTTCGGTACGGGGTGAGCATATGCAATTTGTTGCTCATCACTGGACTGAATCGGCAGCAGCCTTGTGCGGGATGTCATGGCCTTATTGACCATAACGGCGCTTCTCAGCGCCTTTTTGATCGCCTTTGTCGTGACCGCGCTCGCGGTTCCTCCGGTCATTCGTCTCTGCGAACGGCATGGATGGATGCAGCGCCCCGGCGGTCGCCGCACCCACGCGCGCCCGACGGCGAACGTTGGCGGCATCGCTATCTATGCTGGCTTCGTAACCGCGCTACTTGCCACATTCATCTTCAGCACAATTGACCCGGCGCTGCGCCGTTCGGAGTTCGAGGTCCTGCGCATCGGCTTGCTCCTGGCTGGCGGAACGCTCATCTTCCTGGTCATGTGGCTCGATGATGTGATCGAACTGCCCTGGCTCCCCAAGTTGATTGCGCAGATCGGCGCCGCACTCATTGCGGTCGGTCCATACCTCTGGGACCAGCGGCGCTATCCCGACGCGCTGGGGTTGCTCACTGAGGCGCGCGGCATCCTGCTCACCGCCTTCAACGCGCCGTTTGTCGGGCAGGTCAGTCTGTGGGACGTCAGTCCGTGGCTGGCGGTCCTGGCAACGGTCTTCTGGCTGGGGTGGATGGCGAACACCATCAACTGGTCGGACGGTCTCGACGGTCTGGCGGCAGGCATATCGCTGATTGCAGCGGTCATGCTGGCGCTTCACGCGCTCCGGCTCGATCCGCCACAAACGACGATTGCACTGTTGCCGCTTGCGCTCGCCGGGGCGTGCGCCGGGTTCCTGATCTTCAACCTTCCTCCGGCGCGGATTTTTATGGGCGACAGCGGCGCAGAGTTCCTCGGCTTTATGCTTGGCGTCAGCGCGATCATCGGCGGGGCGAAACTGGCAACCGTGCTCCTGGTGCTGGGGGTGCCGATCCTTGACGTCGCCTGGCTGATCGTCGCGCGCAGCGCCAGCGGCAAACAACCAATGCGCGGCGGACGAGACCACCTCCACCATCGCCTGCTCGACAGCGGCATGTCGCCGCGCCAGGTTCTGGCGCTCTACTGGGGGCTGAGCGCAGGCTTCGGGTTGCTCGGCATCGCCGACATCAGCCCCTATGCCAAGTTGATCGGTCTGGCGCTCCTGATCCTGATCGGCATCGGGTTGATCGCATACGCCACGCGCCGGGTGACCGTCCGCTCATCGCAGTGATCGTCACTTCCGCTCATACCGCCCCATCAACGTGGCAGTCGCCAGCACATGGCCGCGCATGGCCGCCTCGACATCGCGCCGGGCAGCGCCGGGGGGCAGGTTCAGCGATGGAATGTCGAGCGCCGAGAGACGGAAGAAGTAGCGGTGTGCGCCCCTCCCACGCGGCGGGCACGGTCCACCATAGCCGCGCCTGCCGAAATCGTTGCCTCCTGCCAGTCCGACCCGCTGTTCTCCCTCCGCCAGTTCCGTGCGGTCGCCGGGAATGTCGTACAGAACCCAGTGCGTAAACGTGCCTGATGGCGCGTCTGGATCGTCCATGATCAGCACATAACTGGCGGCGGACGGTGCGCCCTCCCAGCGCAACGGCGGCGAGCGATCGGCGCCGTCGCAGGTGTAATCGCGCGGAATGGCGCCGCCTTGGGTAAATGATGAGCTTGTGAGAGTGAATGCCATGGTTCCGCCTCCTTCAGAAACTATTGAACCGCAGGCGTAGAGAAGCGTTACAGCGATAAGGATCAGGTAAACGCTGGCGACTACGCGAATGCGCCAGCACATACACGAATACGCCAGCGAACAAGCGGGTTTGCGAATGGAGCGACGAATAAACAAATGCGTCCGCACAGAAGCACGTGGTCGCATCTTTGTCTTCTCTGCCTTTTTGGTTTTACTGGCGGGCAAACCCGTGCCTCAGCGCCTGATGTTCAACGTGCAACGTTTTTACAGGCGCACTGCCGTGCACTCCCGCCTGGCACGCGGGCGCGTCAGCGGTGCGCTCCTACCCGTCGCCGTCCTGCAGTCAATGTGCAACCTGCAACGTTCGACCTTCCACCTACGCCGCCTCCTCCACTCGCCCAACCACAAACTTCAGGTATCTGCCCTCCGGGAAATGGGCAGGAACCGGATGATCGAGCGGTTGCCCGGCTTCGTGGATGATCCGCAGCCGTCGGTCGGCCAGCACGCCTGCCGCTGCCAGCGCCTCGCGGAACGCCTCCGGTCCGACCTGCGTGGTGCAACTCGCGGTCGCCAGCAGACCGCCAGGACTCACGCACTGCATACCGAGCGCATTCAGTCGCGCATAGGCGCGCTGTGCGGCGTACCGGCTTTCCTTACGCCGCGCGAAAGCGGGCGGGTCGAGAATGACCAGATCGAAACGCCGCCCCGCCGCAGCGTACTGTTCCAGCAGCTCGAAGCAATCGGCGGTCTCGAAGCGATGCCGTCCATCATCGAGGCGGTTGAGCGCCAGGTTGCGCGCCGTCGCCGTTGCCAGACCTTTGCCAACATCGACACTGACGACCTGCCGCGCACCGCCGCGCAGCGCATAGAGCGAAAATCCGCCAGTGTACGCGAAGCAGTTCAGCACCGTGCGCCCGGCAGCGATTCCTTCGACAAATCGTCGATTCTCCCGCTGGTCGAGGAACAATCCTGTTTTTTGCGCAGCATAGAGCGCAACGGCAAAACGCATCCCGTGCTCCACCGCCACAACCTCGCGCGGCAGCGGCTCACCATGGATCAGTCGCAGTCGTTCGTCGCCATTCTCGTCGTCGTCTTCGTCGAGTGCTGAACGCATTCCCGCAGTCTTACGAAGCGCCGCGCTGCGCATCGTTGGGTCGACTTTGAAGAGCATCGCCGCCACATCATCAACGAGTGTCAGCGTACCTGCGGAATACGCCTGGATGATAGCAACATCATTGTAGCGATCCACAACAATGCCCGGCAGACCGTCTCCTTCGCCGAAGACCCAGCGATAGGCAGTGACGCCTGCAACGCGCAGCGGTTCGCGCAGAGACCACGCAGCGGTCAGACGTTCACGCAGCCAGTCAGTATCAGGTAGGCGACGCGTCGAGAAAACCCGCAGCGCAATTGGTCCCTCCGCATCCCACAGCGCGTACCCGCGCCAGGCGCCGCAGCGGACGATAGCCCAGGCGCCGGACGGCAGCCGCACCTGGGGCGGAACGTGGTCACGATACACCCAGGGATGCCCCTGCGCCAGTCGCTCACGCAGCGACGAGGGCAGCACAATTTCCGTAAGACGAGCCATAGCCGCGCCTCAGGCCGCGAAAGCACCGTCTAAAGGTCGACCCGATGCTCCAGTTATCCACAGTTTACCACGGGATTCGGTCCAATGACCATCTGCCGGGATCGCACCGATTGTGCAGTGCATTATGGTACAGACCGTATCCCCACGCGCGCACAAACGATTATTACTTACAGAAGTTGAAACGCAGAGTTGCACAATGCGTACATTGAGTATGGAATGGTATCATCATCTGGCGATGGAAAAGTTGAGCGACAGAGAGAATGTGCAATGTCCGCCATACTTACGACTATTCTGTGCCTGATACTGCTGCTCGTCGTTGTTGGCGCCGCAGGTTTTATTGTAGCGTTGAAACTGGGCGTCATCGTTCACCAGGCTACCAAGCCCACGCACCTGGACACGGCGAACTATACGCTCGACCAGGGACGCGAAGTGCGTCCTGAGGAAGATCGTCGCGAATGAGCACGGATGGTATAGCAAAGCAACCGGATGAATAGCGTTCTGAAAATAGCGCTTGTGATCGGGGTCTTCATTTCGGTCGAGGTCCTCGTGCTTCGGCATCTCTTTACCGATATGCCACGGATTCTCTTTGTCGGAGCATTTCTGGTTGCCAGCATCCTTCTTGTAGTTCTTCAATATGGGCTATTGAAGCGTCGCTCAATTCGCCTTCCACGCCGATGGAGCCGCCGGTCGCAGCGAGAGTCCTCTCCCGTCTTTTGGAACGGCCTCGATCCCTCGATAGCTTCGACAACGAATGTCCTGGTTGAATCGAAGGATCGCGATTCGCTGACCGGGCCAACGGTTGATCCTGCATTGCCTGATGAAAATGGTATAATAAAAGAGAAGAATTCATAATTGGCAGGGAACACATCGTTGAGCGCAGCCGAACTCCTTCAGCAGATCGCCAATGAGGTCCGTGCATGCACCGCGTGCCGACTACATCAGTCGGCAATGAGGGCCGTTCCGGGTGAAGGTCCAGCGGACGCAAAAGTAATGTTTATTGGTGAGGCGCCTGGTCTTAATGAAGATCGCCAGGGTCGGCCATTTGTTGGCGCTGCCGGTCAGTTTCTCGAAGAGCTGCTCGGGCTTGCCGGTTTACGACGCAGTGAGGTGTTTATTGCCAATGTCATCAAGCATCGGCCGCCGAACAACCGCGACCCGGAACCGGACGAAATCGCCGCTTGCAGTCAGTTTCTTGATCGTCAGATTGCGGCGCTAAACCCGCTGGTCATTGTGACCCTCGGTCGCTTCTCAATGGCGCGCTGGTTTCCCGGTGAAAAGATCTCTCGCATCCACGGGCAGCCGCGCTGGGTTGACGGGCGTATGATCATCCCGATGATGCATCCCGCTGCAGCGCTTCATCAACCGCAGTATCGGGCGTTGATCGAAGCCGATTTTCGCAAATTGCCGGAATTTATTGCGCAGGCGGAAGCAAAGATAGCTCGAGGTGCATCCGCTGCTGCGCCTGGCAGGCCGGATGAACCTGAGGTTCAACAACTGTCGTTGTTCTGATCGCCCATGAAGACCTATCGCCTCTCTCCGTCAGGACGACGCAGCGCCATTGTGCTGCTGATCGGCGCACTGATGATCTGGGTGTTTGCGCTGTGGACACTGCGCATCTCGCTTGCGACCGGCAGCGATCCCTCCGCTGGCTTTGTTCAGGCGTTGCGCGAAAACCTCGATCGCGGGCTCTCCATCGGTCAGATTATTCCCGCCTTACTGATGGTGGTGTTACTGGCGGCAACACCACTGGCAGCGTGGAGCATCCTCGAGGAGCTGGGAGCGCAGTATACGCTGACCGACGCAGGGCTGCGCTTTACGTCATTTGGTATTGCGCTCACCTGCCCCTGGAGCAGCGTGGTCGGCGTGCGCCGTCTTGATGATAACGCGGACGAGCCGTTCGATGAGGTGGCGTTGAACGACGATCCATCGACGCAGATCCACAATCCGGTGGTGCGCTGGCTGCACCGGCAGGCGTGCGGCGCTCGGCGCCTGATTATCTATGCCGGTCTTGCCGACCGCGACGATCTGTTGCGCGAAATCCGAACGCGCGCTGGCCTGCACGATGCGCAGCCAGCAGTACAACAGGCATAACAGGCTGAAGATTGCAGCCTGAACGATATTCGATTGTAGCAGGGCTGCTCTCCAGGAGCGGCCGGAAAGGAAAGGAGCGAGGCGGGAACAACGTTCATGTTGCTGCCTCACATGCGTCTATGGCAAAAAACAGATTACGTGCAATTCCTTTGGGCGGCGCCGGTGAAGTGGGCCGCAACATGTGGGTGTTGGAACAAAACGATGAGATTCTGGTGCTCGATTGTGGGGTGATGTTCCCGGAAGCCGATATGCTTGGCGTTGATCTGGTGCTGCCGGATATCACCTACCTGCGTGACCAGAAGGATAAGATCAGAGCCATCGTGCTGACCCACGGACACGAAGACCACATTGGCGCAGTGCCGTATCTGGCGCCAGAACTCGACTTCCCGCCAATCTACGGGACACCGCTGACCCTCGGCATGCTGACGGGGAAACTCAAGGAACACCGCCTGCTTGACCGCGTCCGGCTGATGAAGATGCAGGCAGGTGAGCCGTTCACCGTCGGTTCCTTCACGATCGAACCATTCAGCGTTGCACACTCGATCCCGGACACGGTCGGTCTGGCCATTGATACGCCCGTCGGTCTGGCAATTTATCTGACCGACTGGAAATTTGACCATACACCGGTCGATGGTCGCCCGACTGATCTGGTCAAACTCTCGGAGTTGGGGCGACGATCGCCATTGTTACTGATTACCGACTGCGTGCGCGTCGAGTCGAAGGGGTACACGCCAAGCGAGCAGGTCGTCGGCGAGGCGTTCGACTCAATCTTCGCAACGGCGCCCGGCCGCATTATCGTTGCGACTTTCGCGTCGAACGTATCGCGCGTGCAACAGGTGATTGACTCGGCGGAAGCATACGGCCGCAAAGTCGTCGTCGCCGGGCGAAGCATGGAGAATACCGTGCGCATTGCGCTCGAGTTAGGCTATCTGCGCGCGCAGCAGGGGACGTTGATCCGCCCGCAGGAGGCGGCTGGCCTCGCCGATGATCAGGTGGCAGTTATCTGCACTGGCAGCCAGGGTGAGCCGATGTCGGCGCTGGCGCGCATGGCAAATCGCGATTATCCGCACGTCAAGATCAAAGAAGGCGATACTGTCGTCGTGTCGGCAACCCCCATCCCCGGCAACGAGGTGTCGGTCAATCGAGTGATCAACAACCTGTTCCGCCTGGGAGCGGAAGTCATCTATGTCGGCAGTCCATCGGGGCTTGCGGTGCACGTCTCGGGTCACGCCGCGCAGGAAGAACTCAAGATGGCGCTTGCCCTCCTGCGCCCCGAGTTTGTCGTGCCATTCCACGGCGATTATCGCCATATGATGCTCTACCGGAAACTCGCTCTCGGGATGGGCGGGTTGTTCTCCGAGTCGAATGTCATCATCCCCGAAAACGGCGCTGTGATGGAGTTCAGCCGCAACTATGCGCGGATAACCGGCAAAGTTCCAGTAGGTTACGTCTATGTAGATGGGACGACGGTCGGCGATGTCGGGCAGGTGGTTGTGCGCGACCGTCAACTCCTGGCGCGCGATGGAATTCTGATGGTAGTCGTCAGTATCGACCGGACGACCGGCGAACTCGTCGCAGGACCGGATGTCGTCTCGCGCGGGTTTGTCCATATGCGACAGTCAGATGATCTGATCGAGTCGACCAAGAACATCGTGCGGGATGCGCTCTCCAAGCGCAACGGCAGCGGCAAGACGGAGATCGACAGCGCCTTCGTCAACCGGAAGATCAAGGATGTGGTCAGCGACTATCTCTACGGGCAGACCCGCCGCCGTCCAATGGTGCTGCCAGTGGTGATGGAAGTGTAGGTCTCCGAAGGATGTCGCACAAAGGCAGACGCAAAGGCGCGACGACAGACGCAGCGATGTTGTGACAGTGCGTTTCAGGCTTTGCGCCTTTGCGTCTTCGCATCAGCGCGCTCAAGGCACGCAGCACTCCCGCCGCGGGACAGTTAGTTGTGAAGCGGCGCCGGTTCGTCCGCCTCCTCGCGCAATCGCGCAAACAGACGTTCACGCAGTTGCCGGAGTTTCTCCTGATATGCCGGACTGCGGATCGGATCTGTCCACATGATCAGGGCATCCTCGCCATTATCGGTGTAGTAGCGCGGGCGCGTTCCGGCGGGACGAAAGCCATACTTCAGATAGAGTTGCTGAGCGACGATGTTGCTGACGCGCACCTCCAGCGTCAGCACATCAGCATGAAGGTCGAGCGCCTGATCGATCAATCCGTTGAGCAACAGCTCGCCTATCCCGCGGCCACGATATGCTGGCGCTACCGCAATCGTGGTAATGTGCCCCTCATCCACACTCAACCAGACGCCGCCGTAGCCCACAATCGGAAAATCACGGGTCGACGCTTGCTGACCGAAAAACATCGGGATCAGACTTGCGAGCAAGCCGCGTCGGAGAGCAGGACGCTCTGGGCGGGGCGGCGGCGGCGTTGGGGACGCGCGCGCGACAATATAGCGACTCGTTGCAGGCGAACGCAATTCGTGGCGATACGTATTGGCAGACCAGAGCGTGCTGAAACTGGCGCGCTCGATCATCTGCACCTGCTCGATATCATCCTCGGTCATGCGCTCAACGAAGTAGTACACTGCGGTCTCGCATCGTCTATTTCTTTGGGTCGAGCGGGCGCGCGCTTGCCGGGTTATTGGGGTCGAGCAGCAGTTGCGCCGGATAGGCGCCATCTTTGCCAAAGGTTCCTCCGCCCTGGAACAGACCGGTCACTTCAACGCGCCCCCAGACGAAACTATTGTTTGGTCCCAGATTCAGTTCACCGGAGACGCTGGGTGGAAATCCTTCCATCCAGATCATCTTGCCGATCGGTTGCGGACTGCTGCCGTCCTCTTCTGTTGACACCCCTTCCGCCAGCACGTAGATCAGCGAGTTCCAGAAATAGTACCCTTGCGTTGTGATCGTCTGACCATTGTAGCGCGCCGGATCGGCGACGAGATCGAACAGGCTGACTTTGCCTTCGCCTAGAGGTCGGTTCTCGATGCGATACTCCTTGCGACGCACCCGTTCAATCGGTTCGGCGGAGGTGACGATGATTCGATGGCGATACGCGTTCTCGGCGCCAAATGGGCCGCCGGTCTCAAACCGACCCTGCACGCGCACAAATCCGTAGACAGCATCGCCAGGACGATGCAGTTCGGCGGTTGCCTCGCGCGGGAACCCTTCGAGCCAGATCGGCTCGCCAAGCGGCTGCGCATCCAGACCGTTATCGAGGGTGCTGACGCCAAGCGCCAGCACCTGCCGTCCGTCTCGCTCCAGATAGGCGCCCGACACAGTGATGTCTTTTCCGTTAAACTGCTGGGGGCGCTCAAGGAGATCAGGCACATAGAGCGATCGACCGGGCGTAGAGAGTGAGGTGATAGCGTCGGTGCAGGCAGCCAGCGCCACACCAGCGGCAAGAATAATCATGATCAGCCCGGCTAAGCGCTGAATACGATTGATCATCATCGACTGCTATCTCTATGCGTTTTCAGGCACAACTGTTCCGGAAACAAAGTGGCAAATGGCATTATAGAAGCCCGAGTGGAAGTTGTCAAAGGCGGTGTAATCCATATGTCATCCTGCGCAGCCATAGATCGTTGACCCTGGTAATTGCGTGCTCGTATAATGGATGACGAAAGTGAAAAGGGGGAATGCGCTATGTCTGTTCTTTTCGTTGCGCTTGGCATTATGGTGCTGGCACTGCTTGCGCTTCTGCTCTGGTTTGTGCCGCATCTTCTTCACCAGCAATCGGCGCGAGTCGCCAGCGAAACCGCCCAACTGCGCGAGATGCTGCTTGACCTACTCAACGAGCAGGAAGCCGTCGCCATGCGCCAGGCGCAACTTGGCGCGTCGCTCTCGACGCTGCAGGGACGGCTCGAAGCATTGGCGCAGAACGGCAGTATCGCCCGAACATCACCAGATCTATTGGCTACCATCGATCAACTGGAGGCGCGTCTGAGCGATCTCCAGAGCCAGATCCAGTCCTGGCTCGATGGGCGACAGCACGGGTTGCAGGTGCGGGATCGCCAGGATAATGAGTCGTGGGCGAATCTGATGGGACTGCTGGCGGCAATCCAGAATCGCCTGGGTGCGCTCTCGCGCGACCGTGCAAGTGCGCTGGCAGCACTGCAAGCCAGTCAGTTGCTCGACGATCTCGAGCACGAGATGCAACAACTGCGCGCAATTTCGGAAGAGATCGCTATGCTGCAGAACCGACTGCGACGTTCATTGAGCGAGCGGGAACAGCATCTGACGCTGGTGCGCACCCGTTTGACCGATAACGTGACCATGCGCGGCGCCTAACATATGTTCTGACAATACAGGACTGGATTCCTGATGATCAACCGTTCAAAAGATGGTACGATGCACCTATGAGCATGATTGTCATTGACAACCAGACAGTACACTACGAGGTGTTTGGGCGTGGTCGGCCGGTCCTCTTTCTGCACGGTTGGATGGGGAGCTGGCGCTACTGGTTTCCGACGATCGAGCAAGTGGCAGAGAAGTACCGCGCATATTCGTTTGACTTCTGGGGCTTCGGCGAGTCACGTCGTAAAAGTACGCCTGAGAGCATTCAGAATTACAGCCATCAGGTTATTCGTTTCCTCGATGCACTGGGGATTGATCGGGTGCTGCTGGTGGGTCATTCGATGGGGGGCATGGTCGCCCTCAAAACAGCGCTTGATCACCCCAGGCGCATTGCCAAAGTCGTGACTGTGGGAGCGCCAATTGTCGGCAGTTCTCTCTCATGGTTCCTCAAATTGACCTGTTACCAGCCAGTTGCCGACACATTCGCGCGTGCGCCCTGGTTGCGTCGCTTCCTGTTCCGCCATTTTCTGGGGGAAACGAACGATCCGGCGGTTCACGAAATCCTGGAAGACAGCCTGAAATCTTCCGCCATCACGTTGCAACGCTCCATCGCTTCAATGCTGCGTACCGATCTGCGCCCGGAACTTTCGCGCCTGGCAGTCCCGGCACTGATCGTTCACGGCGGACGCGATGAGATCGTCAACCCCGACCAGGCGAACCTGTTCCATCATGTGCCACTTGCACAGGTCGTTGTGATGCCGAAGAGTCGCCACTTCCCGTTCCTCAATGAGCCAGAGCAGTTCAATTCATTGCTGCTGGGCTTTCTGGCGCACGATCATTCTTCCTTTCGCACGCCCATTTCACAAAGCGTGATGCGTCCTTCGCCTCTGCCCTGAACGCCAGACCGCCAGGATTCAGGGCGCCTGATCGCCATCTTCACGAAGGTTCTACAATCGTGCTATAATGCAGCGTGTAAGGTTTCCGTTTAAGCGCAACGGGTCCTATGCCGCTCTACGAGTATCAATGCA
>JANWXL010000590.1 GCA_025055265.1 Roseiflexus sp. | reverse complement strand
CCGCGCCGCGCGTCCTTTGATCTGCGGGCTAAAGCCCTTGCGCAGGACGGAGAAGCCCCGCAGGGGCTTGCACGATCTCAGCCAGGGCTTCAGCCACCAGCGCCCAGGAATGTCAGCCTCTTTTCTTCTTCATAAGCCCTTGCGCAGGACGGAGAAGCCCCGCAGGGGCTTGCACGATCTCAGCCAGGGCTTCAGCCACCAGCGCCGTCAACCACCGGGCGAGCAGGCTTCGGAACATCCCGACGGTCATAACCCGCCAGAGAAGCGCTCTGATCACGATGCCAAGCGCCAGAACGATCAACCAGACGCGCCCGGCTGCCAGGCATGGCGACGTTGATGGCGCTGGCGCGCCGGTCACCCTTTTTTTCGCGCGCCCCGCTCGCGCGCCAGGGCGCGAATCGTCTCGATTTCCGCATCGCTGAGCGCCTCGGGCAACACCAGTTTCACCCGCGCGAACAGATCGCCGCGCTCGGTGGGGCGCTCGAGGCGCGGCATGCCCTTGCCGCGCAGACGAAACACCTGATCCGCCTGCGTGCGAGGCGGTATTTTGAGCAGCACCGAACCGTCCAGCGTCGGAACGCGCACCTCGCCGCCAGCGATTGCTGTGAAGCAATCGACCGGGACTGTCGTTGTCAGATCATCGCCGTCGCGCTCGAACTGCGGGTGCGGCAGGACGGTGATCAGCAGGTAGAGGTCGCCAGGCGGTCCCCCGGCGATGCCGGGTCGTCCCTGACCGGCAAGGCGCACGCGGGTTCCCGTGCGCGCGCCGACCGGGATCTTCGCCTCGATGCGTCGCGTACCCGCTTGAAGCGAGCGCGTTGTGCCGTGGAACGCCTCTTCGAGCGAAATCTCGACCGGCAACTCAATGTCGCGACCGCGTTGCGGACCGCGCGGCGCTGCAGTGCGCGGCTGACCGAAGATCGTGCCGAAGAAGTCCGAGAAGGGGCTTTCGCTGCCGAAGAGATCTTCCAGATCCTCCGGCGAGACCGTCGTGTAGGTGTAGACCGTCTGCCCCGGCGCCGTCTGCCAGGGACCCCAATCGAACTCGCCGACGCCGCCGCGCTGCTGCCAGCGCTGATACTGCTCGCGCAATTGATCATACTTACGGCGGCGCTCCGGGTCGCTCAGCGCCTCATAGGCTTCATTGATCTCTTTGAAGCGCTCCTCCGCCTTCTTGTCGCCGGGGTTGACGTCGGGATGGTACTGCCGCGCCAGTTTGCGGTACGCCTTCTTGATCGTCTGCTCGTCGGCATCGGGCGGAACGCCGAGGATGGCGTAGTAATCCTTGAAATCCATAGGCATTGCCTTATGATGAAGGAATGGCGCAAGGGCATTATAGCAGATGGGAACGGGAGAACGGTTGCCGGTGCAGAGTGTGCCGCGCCGACTGCGCTTGCCCTCATACCTCGTTCGACCTTATAATGGGTGTAGACAGGAAAGGAGTGCGGATGCGTGATCGTGTCGAGATTGAACTTGATGATCAGGGACGCCTCGTGCTACCAGCACAGCTTGCCCAACGCCTTGGTCTTGCACAAGGGACGACAATGGTCGTTGAGCAGGAAACAGCGGAAGCGACTTACATCCGTGTGCAAACGACAGCACCCTTGCTGATCGAGAAAGGCGGCATTCTCGTCATCTCTGCGGTCGCGGAACAGCCTCTGGACGAAGTGCTGCAGAGCGAACGTGAACACCGACTCGATGATGGATGTATGGGGACGCAACCGTGCGAATCCTGCTTGATACCTCTGTTTTAGTTGCTGCAATGGTGGAGCTGCACCCTGCGCACGATCGCGCTTTGCTCTGGTTGCAACGTGTTCATGCAGGTGGTGCAGTCGGCATTGTTGCTGCACACACGCTTGCAGAACTCT
>JANWXL010000538.1 GCA_025055265.1 Roseiflexus sp. | reverse complement strand
CAGCGGGTCGCCGCTTATCCCCGTGAACAGCGCCCAGTGATTCTCGGAAGTGGCATCGGGGATCTCCAGACGGCGGATCTGCGGGAGTGGCAGATCGACCTCGCTGCGCAACCGACCCAGCGCTGCTTCAGCCGTCGCCAGTGCATCGGCGGAAGCGTATCGCTGCACGATCACGCGCTCCCCGTCGGCAAGCGCCAGCATCCAGCGGTCGTCTCCCAGCGACACCGCTTCCCGAATACGCATGCCAAGCGCTGCCTCGATTGGTTCCCGTCGCAGTTCCATGGCTGATCTCACGTTGTGCCGCACTGTTCACCTTGCGCATCGCGCCGCGCTGCTGTCAGCGAATATGCTGTCAGCGAATAAGCGAATAGGAAGAGCGAATAAACGAATGGAAGCGAATGAGCGAATGCGCAGTTTGCCGCTCCCCTCGTGCCGCTCGCCCCTTGCCTCGCGCCTGGCGCGGTCAGCGAATGGGGAAACGAATAAACGAATGGAAACGAATGAGCGAATGCACCACTCGTCGCTCGCCGCATACCGCTCACCTCTTGCCCCTTGCCTCGCGCCTGGCACGCGGTCAGCGAATGGGGAAACGAATAAACGAATGGAAACGAATGAGCGAATGCGCGGTGCGCCGCTCCCCTCGCGCCGCTCGCCTCCCGCTATCCTCACACAAAGACACAAAGGCACAGGGGTTCGCTTGCACCTCGCGCTTTTCACCTCTCGCCTCTTGCCTTTCGCCTCTCGCCTCTTGCGTCTGGTCTGCTCCTCTGAGCCGCGCAGGGTTCCCATGTTCAACGGGCAACACGCGATGTACAACCCTCTCGCCTCTTGCCTCTGGTCCGCTCCTCTGAGCTGCGAAGGGTTCCCAGGTTCAACGTGCAACACGCGATGTGCAACCCTCTCGCCTCTTGTCTCTCGCCTCTCGCCTCCTCACGCAACCGCCCGCAGCGCCGCCACGAGCGCATCGATATCGGCGCGCGAGTTCATCTCGGTGACGCACAGCAGCATCGCGTCGCCAAGGTGCGGATAATCGACCGAGAGATCGTAGCCGCCGATAATGCCCTGCTCGCGCAGCGCGGCGTTGATCTCGCCGACCGGTCGCGGCGTTCTGACGATGAATTCTTTGAAGAACGGTCCGCGGTCGAGCACCTGATACCCCGGCAATTGTGCAATCTGCGCAGCGGCGTAGTGCGCGCGGTGATAGCACAACTCCGCCACCCGCCGCAACCCCTGCCGTCCGACCAGGCTCAGGTAGACGGCAGCCGCCAGCGCCATCAATCCCTGGTTGGTGCAGATATTGCTTGTCGCGCGCTCACGACGAATGTCCTGCTCACGGGCGCGCAGGGTCAGCACATACGCCAGCCGACCATCCATGTCGCGCGTTACGCCGACCAGACGACCGGCGATTTTGTGGACGTACTGCTGACGGCAGGTGAAGATGCCCAGGTATGGACCGCCGAATGACAGACCGACCCCCAGCGGTTGACCTTCGGCGGTTGCGATGTCCGCGCCTGCTTCGCCGGGGGTCTGGAACAGACCCAACGCGATCGGATCGAAGTGCGCGACCATCAGCGCGCCTGCCGCGTGCGCCGCCGCCGTCAGCGGACGAAGATCGTGCAGCACGCCGAAGAAATCGGGACTCTGCACTACCAGCGCTGCCGTCGTCTGATCCACCAGCGCCGCAACATCCGCCAGCGACGCCTCCGGGTTCTCGTCGCCGACAATCTCGAGGTCAATACCCTGCAACAACGTGCGCATCACTGCGCGGTATTGCGGATTCACCCCCGGCGCAACGACGATCTTCCGCCGTCCGCGCACGACGTTGATCGCCATAATCGCCGCTTCCGCCAGAGCCGTTCCGCCATCATAGTGCGATGCATTCGCAACGTCCATGCCGGTCAGCGCGCAGATCAGGCTCTGGTACTCGAAGATTGCCTGGAGCGTGCCCTGGCTCACTTCCGGTTGATATGGGGTGTATGCGGTGTAGAACTCGCCGCGGCGCAGGATTTGATCGACGGCGGCAGGCACAAAATGGTTATACGCGCCAGCCCCGAGAAAAATGAAGTGGCTGCCCGCGTGCGCATTCAGGCGCTCCAACCGACTCAACTCCCGGCGCAGTTCCGGTTCGGAGAGCGGTTCGGGCAACGTTAGCGACGGAAAGCGATGTTCCGCTGGCACTGCCTCGAACAGATCCTCGAGACGCTCGACGCCAATCGTCTTCAGCATCTCGACGCGATCTGCGTCTGTAATTGGAATATAGTGGGTCATGCGTCACTCCGTTATCTGCAGGCATAAGGTCTGCCACTACCAATACCTGAATTCTTTGTTCTGATTGTTTGACGTTGGATCGGGCACAACGCCGTCGGGCGCGGCTGGGCGCAGCGCCGGGCGCGGCAGCGCCGCGCCCCTACGGGTGCTTGATTGTATCGACGAACGCGGCATATGCCTCGACACTCATCAATGCGCTGGGCGCGGCTTGGGCGCGGCGTCGATGGGCGCGGCAGCGCCGCGCCCCTACGGGTGCTTGATTGTATCGACAAACGTGGCATATGCCTCGGCACTCATCAATGCGCTGGGCGCGGCTTGGGCGCGGCGGCGCCGGGCGCGGGTCGGGCGCGGTTGGGCGCGGCGTCGATGGGCGCGGCAGCGCCGCGCCCCTACGGGTGCTTGATCGTATCGACGAACGCGGCATACGCCTCTGCACTCATCAATGCGCCAACGCCGGGCGCGACTCTGATCTTCACGATCCACCCCTCGCCATACGGGTCTTTGTTGATTAACTCAGGGTTGCTCACCAGCGCCTCGTTCACGGCGATGATCTCTCCGGCAACCGGCAGATACAGGTCCGATGCCGCCTTGACTGACTCGACCGCGCCGAACACGCCATCCGCCTCGAAGCGCGCCCCGACTTGCGGCAGATCGACATAAACGACATCGCCGAGCGCGTCCTGTGCATAATCAGTGATCCCAACCGTCGCTTCATCGCCTTCGATGCGGATCCATTCGTGCGTTTTGGTGTACTGCAGATCGGCAGGAGTCTTGAAAGCCATGGGTTCCTCCTGTAAGCGTAGAGCGAACGTCGGTCATTCATCACTTTTTGTAGCGGGGACGGTAGAATGGCATCTTCACAGCGCGCGCGCGCACCGGTCGGTCGCGCACCACGACATCAAATTCGCTCCCCTCCGTCGAGAGCGCAACCGGCACATATCCCATGCCGAGATTTTTCCCCAGCGTCGGCGAGGGCATGCCGCTCGTCACCCGACCGACAGGCGTTCCTTCCAGATCGCGGATTTCGTACTCGCTGCGAGCGATGCCGCGACCCACCATCTCAAACCCGGTCAGGCGCCGCTGCACCCCTTCCTGTTTGATGCGCTGCAATGCGTCACGTCCGATAAAGTCGCCTTTGTCGAGTTTGACGACCCATCCGAGTCGCGCCTCATATGGATTGGTTTCTTCGGTAATCTCGTGGCCATAGAGCGCCAGACACGCCTCGAAGCGCAGACTGTCGCGCGCTCCCAGTCCGCACGGTTTCAACCCTGCATTGCGCCCAATGTGAAGCAACTCGTCCCACAGTCGTCCAACATCGTCTGCCGCGACGAAGAGTTCAAACCCATCTTCGCCGGTGTACCCGGTACGCGCCACGATTGCCGGGATGCCCGACACAATCCCGCGCGCGACGCCGTGGAACGGCAACGCTGCCAGGTCGGCGCCCGCAACCTGCGCCAGCAATGCCTCAGCCGCCGGACCTTGCAGCGCCAGCATACCGGTGCGCTCCGATACATCAACGACGATCACGTCAAAGCCTTTTGCGCATTCGTGCATCCAGGCGACATCTTTGGGCGTATTGGCAGCATTGACAACAACCAGGTAATGATCGCCAAGGTTATAGATGAACGTATCATCAATAATCCCGCCATTGGGAAGGCACATCAGGGCGTAGTTCGATTGTCCCGGTTGAATGGCGGCGACATCATACGTGACCAGATGCTGGAGGAATGGCAGCGCATCCGGTCCGCGCACTTCGACTTCGCCCATATGACTGATGTCGAACAGACCGGCGGCTTCGCGAACAGCGCGATGTTCATCGATGATCCCGCTGTACTGTACCGGCATCTCCCAGCCGCCGAACTCCACCATCCGCGCGCCGAGCGCCAGGTGCCGCTCGTACAACGGCGTGCGGCGCAGCCCGCTTCGATCACTCATCAGGCGACCTCCTCGTCAAATAAAAAGGGACAGAGTCAGACATCGCGCCTGACCTCTGTCCGCTGACCTGTGAGATGCCCCGCATGACGGGTTTCTCCGTCGGCGCCCGAATGGACGGGCTCTCCAGAGGGTCGTCGGGGCGCAGTCCTTCAGCCTGAGAGATTCGCACAGGGTCCGGCTTCCCTGGCTTGCTCCTTCGGCGACCGCTGACGCGGTGCTCTCCCACGCCCGTCATCCGACAGTATGGAATTCTTTTTCAGTATACCACATCTGCTGATTTCTTCTAGAAGAAGTAGACAACGAGCGCCACTACCATCAACGCAACTGCCGCCAGCGGCGCGGCAACCGACGCAAACGACGCCCGCTTCGGTTGGGGATAGCGCAAGGGGAGACCCAGGTACTCAGCATACGCCCGAATGGCGGACTGCCGACGCGCTCGCGGCACGTACTCCCACTGCTCCTGTTCAATTGCCTGCAGATAGTCCCACCGCACCCGACAGACCTGTTCCGCCTGATACAGCGACACTCCCCGTCGCAGTCGCTCTTCGCGCAGTGTCGCGCCAAGTCGAGGGCGCGGCGGCGTCACCGACATCTTCGGCGGTACAACCTCGGGCGTTTGCGGTAGCGTCGTCTCTGGCGGAGATGATCGACTGCCCGCAGACGCTGTTCCAGCGTGTGCGGCGGGACGCGGTCGCGCACGCTGCTGCGACCGGCGCAGCGCCGCCTCGATCCGCGCCTGCAACTGCGCAATCCGGTATGGTTTGGTGACATAGTCATCCGCTCCTGCATTCAGACCGGTGACGACGTCGGCATCCGCATCCTTGGCGGTCAGAAGAATGATTGGCGCATCAGACGATGCGCGGATCTGACGACACACATCCCAGCCGCTCATACGCGGCATCATAACATCGAGCAACACCAGATCCGGCTGAACAACCGCCAGGTGCTGCAGCGCCTGAAGCCCGTCGCGCAGGCAAACCGTGCGATACCCGAGGCTGCGCAGTTGGTGGCTGATCAGGGTGCTGATCGCAGGGTCGTCATCGACGATCATGATCGTGGCGCGTATCGTGTCCATAGGTGCATTCTATCGCTCGGCTATCACGCTGTCGGGTGACACGAAAATGCCATCGTTCAGCGACTGCATTACCAGAGACCAGAGTTCGATCCGCGCCCGTTCACAGGCTGCGGGATCGTGAACGCGGTCAGCCAGCGCGCTGAGCGCCAGCAGTGCGTCGATCTCGTCGCTTGCGCCAAGACCGGCAATACATGCGGTGCGCACTATGAGCGGCGCCGTTGTATCGAGCGCCACTTCAGTCAGCGTCGTCACGTGATCGCGTCTATCCAACCGGGCAGCGGCAGCGGCGCGTACCGCCGGGTCTTCGCCGGGGTCGCTGAGCAGCGCCGCAAGCAGCGCTCCGGCAGATGCATCACGGGGAATGCAGTCCAACGCACACAACCGCAGTGGCGCCGGATGGCTTCGATGACGCACCAACTGTTCCGCTTCACTCTGAACCTGTCCGGCATCTGCCAGCAGACGAAACGCGCGCATTTGCACCAGGACCGAGCGATGCCGCAGATAGGGGCGCAGCAACCTGACGGCGTCAGGTTCACCAAGCCGCAGCAGCGCCTCAATAGCGATCAATTTCACTGCAGCATCAGCCTGCGGACTCAACGCAACGCGCACCAGCGCCGGACTGATGGCGGCATCGCCGCTGGCAGCCAGCGCTTCGATGGCCGCCTGCGCCACCTGCGAGTCTGCGTCGAGACTATAGCGCAACAGGAGGGGCAATGCCGCAGCGTCCTGCGCGCGCCCAAGCGCCCGCAGAATGCCAACGACCAAGGGCGCAGGCGGCAGGTCGGTGCGAAGAAGATCGCGCAGCGCACTGCGTGCTGCCGGGCTGAGCGCGGCTGGCAGACTGGCCGCTGCCCTGCCGCGCAATTCAGGCGCAAGATGTCCATCATTGACCAGGTGCAGGAGCGGTCCTTCGAGCGATGCATCCGCCACTCCTTCGAGCGCCGCAAGTGCACGTTCGCGCAGCACTGGCGATAGCGCAGAGTCGCCTGCCAGACGCGCCAGGAACGATGCAGACGCTCCCGCATCGTGGCGTCCCAGCGCCTCGATAATCAGCTCACGCCCAAACGCATCGAGGTCTGAACGCAGCCACGCCTCGCGCATCGCCGCCGGTCCATCGGCGCGCAGCGCCAGCCGATCGGCGACGTGCCAGCGCACTGATGGATCGAGAGCAGGATCGACAACCACGTTGAGCATGTCGCCGAGGCTGCCGAGTGCATTGATCGCCTCGGCGAGCGCGGCAGCGACGGCGGGAGATGCAGCAGAACGCACAGCAACCAGGATCGCCTCGCGCGCTCTGGCGCCGCCGCATCTGGTCAATGACTCAATCGCAGCGCAGCGCACCAGATCCGCTTCGTGCGCCAGGAATTGCGCCAGCGTCGTCGGCTGTTCCGCTACGGTCGGCGCGGTGACCAGAGCGCGCAGCAGGCGCGTCATCATCGGATCTGGCAGCAGAGCGCGTTCCAGACCTGTCTCGACCGGCAGATCGAGTATATCAGGCGGAACGGCGCTCTTGAGCCGGGTCATCGCCTCCGTCGCCGCCAGCGGTGCCAGCGCCGACACCGCTTCGTCGCCGCCGAGGGCGCCCAACACCCTGATGAGCGCCAGTGTCAACGACACGTCGGCGCGAGCAGCGGCGAGCAGCCGGATGAGTGCGGAACGGGCGCTTTGTGCGGCAGCGCGGCAGGCAGGGGTCGCTAGCGCTTCGATGAGAGCAGTCATGACCAGTGGCGGCAGCGACGGATCGAGCATGAGGCGCATGAGATAGGGGATGGCGGCAGGAAACGCTGCCGCGCGCGCGGCGGCGGCGCGCACGTCGACGCATATCTGCGGATCACGGATCAGCGCCAGAAGACGCGGCAGACTGGCGGAACGTCGCCCCAGCGCCGCCGCCGCGCGCAGTCGCCCCGCAAGCGGCAATGATGTATCGAGAGCGCACCGATGCAGGACGGGCGCCACGTCCCATCGCGTTTCGGCGCTCAGACGCATCACCGCCATCAGGCGCACATCAACCGGAATATCGCTGCGGAGCGTCAGACGAACCAGCGTGGCAATCGCTTCGCGCGCTGAAGACGACCCGATCCGCGCCAGCGCTCCGCGCCGCACTATCTGATTCTCATCGGTGCAGGCGCTGGCAATCAGCGTCCATGGCGGCGACTCCTGCTGCATCAGCAGATCAATCGCAGCAAGCCGGATCTCCGGTGAAAGACCCG
The DNA here is from genome assembly GCA_025055265.1 of Roseiflexus sp. Classification (GTDB taxonomy): domain Bacteria; phylum Chloroflexota; class Chloroflexia; order Chloroflexales; family Roseiflexaceae; genus Roseiflexus. The sequence goes on along the minus strand of JANWXL010000538.1, from coordinate 2,777 downwards.
TATTTGTCAGCAGCGCGCGCCCCAGGCGTTCGCGCCGTGCGGCGCCAGCAGCGAAAAATGACGCCAGCGCTGCTGCGCCAAGCGTCTGTATGCCAGCCGCGTCCTTCAGGCCATCAACGTAGATCCAGCGGGAACGCGCCGCAGGATTCGCGGGAGGGTCGGCGCGCGCTGCTCTGTCGGGAGAACGTTCCGCCAGCCAGTCCGCAGCAGCCCATGCCAGGGGATCAGGCGTCGCCGCATCGAACGCCAGCCGCATCAGTCGCGGCGCCGCCAGTTCCGGCGTCAGCGCTCTGAAGAGGCGACGCAGCACGCGGATCGGCGAGCGTTTGCGCTGCACGACCTGATCGAGCGCTGCATCGAGCAGTGGCAGGCAATCGAGCAGCGTCTGCCGGACTGGATCAGCGGCGGGATCGCCCGCACGACCCTCCGCCAGTGCAGTGACAGCGCGGATGACCCAGAGTGCACCGGAGTTCTCGACGACCTTCAAACAGCGAACCAGGGTCAACCAGTACTCCGGTGAAACTGTGGCGCGTTGCCACAAAAATCGCAGCAGTGTGCGCGGATCATCGACCTGTGTCGCCAGTCGGACCGCCACGGCATCGCGATCCGGCGCTGGCAGATCGTCCAGTATCGCCAGACGCTTCGTTACGATAATCTCACGCACAACATCGGCGAGTGCATCGTGATGCAGCGGTGCGGAAGCTGCCGATGCATTGCGACGTTGCTTCAACCAGAGCAGTGGATTGATCGCAATCATAAGGCGCCAGGTCCGTCATTTCTCAAAAAGCTTGACGCGAAGACGCAAAGAGCGGCATGCCTCTGCGCCTTTGCGTCAGCCTTTCTGACCAGCCCTCCGGGTTTCACAATCAGGTTATACGCCGTTTTGCTGTTTACGATAAGCATCAGGACATTACAGTCAGTTCACGGGGTAAGGTATGCGATTCCTTAACAGGAATGTCATCAATCTGGAAATCGAGCGGTTAGCGCCCCGTGCTATACTTGGACCGGCAACGGGCAGCCGTGCGCATCCGGCTTATCATCAGTGCATCGGCGCATGCCGGAGAAGGGTATCCGCTATGCTGGCAGCCAATCACATTCTCCAGGGACGGTATCAGATCATCGAACCTATCGGGCGTGGCGGCATGGGTGCCGTGTACAAGGCTATGGATCTGCGCCTGCATGCTATTGTCGCGCTCAAACAAACGCTGGTATCCGGCGATGCGCCGCGACGGGCATTCGAGCGAGAGGCGCAGTTGCTCGCCGGGCTGCGCCATGCGGCGTTGCCCAAAGTCAGCGATCACTTTGTCGAGGAAGATGGACAGTTCCTCGTCATGGAGTTCATTCCCGGCGACGACCTGGGCGCCCTCCTGAGCAGGCGCGAGGGTCCCTTCCCCGTTGCCGAGGTGCTGCGCTGGGCGGATACGCTGCTCGATGCGCTGGAATATCTCCACGGTCATACTCCGCCTATCATTCATCGCGACATCAAGCCGCAGAATCTGAAGCTCACCAACCGCGGCGAGATCATTCTGCTCGACTTCGGGCTGGCAAAGGGCGCCGCTGCTGCGATGACCCGCTCGGCATCCACTGCCAGCGTCTTCGGGTACACGCCGCACTATGCGCCGCTCGAGCAGATTAAGGGCACAGGAACTGATCCGCGGAGCGATCTGTACTCGCTCGGCGCAACGCTCTATCATCTGTTGACCGGTGCGCCGCCCCCGGATGCGCTCACCCGGGCTGCTGCGATCATCAATGGCGAGCCGGATCCGCTTGTTTCCGCCCATCAGCAGAATCCTGCCGTTAACCCTGCGATTGCAGCCGTCCTGATGCGGGCTATGGCGCAACGACCCGATCAGCGATACCAGTCGGCAATGGCTATGCGCGCGGCGCTGCGCGACGCGGCGCGCGGCGGCGCCGCCGCGACGGTGCTCCTCGATGAACCGCCGCCAACCGTCGTGCGCCTTGCCGATGCGCCGTATCAGCAGGCAACCTACGTTGATGCTGGCGCAGCATCGGTCGGGTCTGCGCCGCAGGCAGTGACCAGTACAACGCAAAATAAACCTGCTGCGCCAGCGGCTGCCGCCCGTCCCGGCTGGCTGTGGCCTCTGCTTGGCGTTGCGGTCCTGGCGCTGGCTGTGGTCGGCGGCTTTTTCGCCTTTGGCGGGGGCAGAACGCCCCCACCGTCAGCGCAGACGACGCCAGGAGGCGCTGTGGCAGCCGATATGACCAGCCTGCCGACGATGACGCCGCTTCCCACGGCAGCGCCGCTGGATAATGAACAACTGTTGCAAACTGCGGTTGTGCTGCAAACGGCGGAAGCGGAACGGCGCACGGCGGAAGTCGCAACCGCGCGCGCGATTGTCAATCAGGTCGATAGCGCCAACACTCAGACGGCAATTGCGCTCCAGCCATCACCGACGGCGTTGCCGCCCACTGACACGCCTGCGCCAACCGATACTCCCGCGCCAACCGATACGCCGCGCCCGACCAATACCCCTCGACCGACGAATACGCCACGACCGACCAATACGCCTGATCCTAACCCGTCAGCGCAGACCCCGACGCCGCTCCTATCTGGTCCCACAACCGCTCCTGCCGGTCCGACTGGCGTAGTGCTTGGCATCGGCGGCAGCGGCGACCTGTTCCGCGGCGTCGCCCGGCGTGGAACGATAGATCCGGCGAACAGCGAGGGCGGATCGTGCATCCAGGGGCGCGTGACTCAGGCGAATGGCGGGCTGTTCCAGAGTTTCTACGTGCAGGTGGACAACCGCGGCAGAACG
>JANWXL010000534.1 GCA_025055265.1 Roseiflexus sp. | reverse complement strand
AGGCGCAGGCGGGCGCACTGCTGGCGCGCCTGCCTGTCTGTAACCTTTCTGTGTTCAACGTTACACATTCAACGTTCGACGCATCATCCATAACCTTCCTGCCTTCAACCTGAACTCTTACTCGTCTTTTGCACGCCCCCGCCTGACCTTTTCCTTTTTCGGCAGACCGGTTTTTTTCGTCAGGTCGCGGTCGGTGGCGAACCAGAGTTCTGGCGGGATGCTGAAGAGCGCAAAAGAGTAGTTGCCCATAGGCAGCCAGTATTCCCACTCCTCCGGCGTGCGTCCCTGGTAGGTCAGCACAATCTGCCACTGTGCGACGTACATAATCCATACCTTGCGTTTCCGTATCTCATCACCGTCGCGGAAGGTATAGATCCGCTCAAATTTGATCAGGTTGCCGTAGGTATCGTCTGAGCTCGACTCGATGACGCATTCCGGCAGTCGCGCCAGCCCTTCGGCAATGCCCTTCTGCAACAGCGGCAGGTCTTCAGCGACCGCTTCCGCTTCAAGCTGACGCACCCAGGCGGAGAAGAAGGTTTGCGGATTCTCGCGTTCGGGCGAAAACATGACCCCTTCGAGGCCGTTGTCCAGCTCGAAGCGATACCAGTCAGAAGGGTAACGAAACGTAAAGCGTCCATACGGATCGGCGTAGGTATCGACACCGACAAAGCGTGGACGTGGCGGACGTTCAGTGCTGGTCATAGGACGGCTCGTTTCTTCTTTGGGCAGCGTGTTCGCTGCGCTTCGTGTCATGCGGTGGAGAATCTGAGTCTCGGTGGCGACGTATGCTACCATGAAACCAGGCGCCGGGCAAGGGTATAGGCGCGAGGCGAGAGGCGCTAGGCGCGAGGCAAGAGGGGGGCAGGTAGCGACGTTGCATCGCCACGTCGCCGGATCGCGGGAGGGCGAAGGGGGCAGGTGAAGCGAGGCAAGAGGCGCGAGGCAAGAGGCGAGAGGTGAGAGGCAAGAGGCGAGGGGCGAGAGGCGAGAGGCGAGAGGCACGAGGCGCGAGGCGAGAGGCAACAGGGTTGCGGGTGGCAGGTGCAAAGGTTGAAGGTGCGAAGGTTGAAGGCTAACCCCTATTTGCACAATCCCTCTCGAACGTGTATACTAAAAGCGTGCACGCGGTGCAGGGGCGGATCC
>JANWXL010000486.1 GCA_025055265.1 Roseiflexus sp. | reverse complement strand
GCATCGATCAGGCGATCAAGGTCGCCATCGAGGATGCCGGGAAGATTGGAGAAATTCTGCCCGATGCGATGATCGGTCACCCGGTCCTGGGGAAAGTTGTAGGTGCGAATTTTCTCGGCGCGTTCACCAGTGCCAACCTGCGCCAACCGTGACTCGCCCAACTCCCTGCGGCGTTTCTCTTCTTCGCGAGCATACAGGCGAGCGCGCAACACTGCAAGCGCCGACGCCTTATTCTTCAGTTGCGAGCGACTATCCTGACAGGTGACGATGATCTCTTCCGGCGTGCCGGGCTTATAGACAATCCGCACCGCCGAGTCGGTTGTATTGACGCCCTGACCGCCGTGCCCGCTCGAACGAAACACATCGACGCGGTAATCGGACGGGTTCAACTCGATGTCGGTCTCTTCCACTTCGGGCAGCACCGCGACCGTTGCCGTTGATGTGTGGATGCGTCCGCGCGCCTCGGTCGCTGGCACACGCTGCACGCGATGGACGCCGCCCTCGTACTTGAGGCGGCTGTACGCGCCTTCGCCTTTGATCTCGAAAATAATCTCTTTATAGCCGCCGGGGCCGTTTTCCGTGGCGCTGATCACCTCCACGTCCCAGCCGCGCTGTTCGGCGTAGCGCGTATACATGCGGAACAGGTCAGCGGCGAACAGCGCTGCTTCATCGCCGCCTTCGCCCTGGCGCAGTTCCATGATGACGTTCTTTGAGTCATTCGGGTCGCGCGGGAGTAATAAGACCTTAATCTCCTGCTCGAGTTGGGTGCGTCGTTCAAGAAGATGGTCAAGTTCTTCCTGCGCAAGCTGGCGCACGTCGTGATCCGTCTCGTGTTCCAGTAGAAAGCGGGTGTCGTCGATCTGACGTTCCACGTCGCGGTACGCGCGATACGCCTCGACGAGCGGCTCGAGTTCGCGCTGTTCACGCGCGTATCGCTGCAGCCGCACCGGGTCGGTGGCGACCTCGGGTTGCGCCATCAGATCGAGCAGTTCGTCGTAGCGCGCAGCGACACTGGCAAGTTTGTCAATCAGAGAGACAGCCATAGTTACTTACCATTTCGTAACATTATAGCATATGTGCAGGGCAATACAGAGCGCCGGGTCATTCGCCCGGCGCTCTGATTCTGTCCGACGCCAGCTATCCCTGTTGAGCCTGTTGCAGCAACTTTTTGCGGCGATTGCGTTCAGCGCGGCGACGCTTCTCTTTGCGCTTTTCGCTTTCCGAAATAAAGTGCATCTTCTCGCGGAAGGTCTTGGTGATGCGCTCGGCAACAACAACTTTGTTGAAGCGACGAAGCAGTTGATCAACGGTTTCACCGTCGCGTCGTTCTACTCGCATAGCTTCGGCATATCCACGCGCGCCAGCATAGTTCGGCGCGGAAGAACAACCTGTTCACCCCCTCCCGGCGCGGCATTGCGATGCGGATCCGCCCCTGCACCGCGTGCACGCTTTTAGTATACACGTTCGAGAGGGATTGTGCAAATAGGGGTTAGCCTTCAACCTTCGCACCTTCAACCTTTGCACCTGCCACCCGCAACCCTGTTGCCTCTCGCCTCGCGCCTC
>JANWXL010000424.1 GCA_025055265.1 Roseiflexus sp. | reverse complement strand
CTGCGCTGGCGGCGCGACAAGCGCCCGGCTGACGCCGATACGCTGGAACGGGTGCGCGCACTGCTGCCAGAGGACTCATGAAACTCTTCTACTCTGATACGTTCGTTCTCCCTCTGCCGGAGGGCCACCGTTTCCCAATCGTCAAATATGCCATGCTGCGCGAACGCGCGGCTGCCGAGGGTCTGGGTGAATTGATCATTCCTGAAGCCGCCGATGACCGCGACATTCTGCGCGTTCACACTGCCGACTACCTGCGCCGCATGCAACTCGGCGCTATGAGCGACCGTGAGATGCGCCAGATCGGGTTTCCCTGGTCGCCGCAACTGATCGAACGCTCGCGGCGTTCGGTCGGCGCGACGATCGCTGCCTGTCGCGCGGCATTGAGCGGCGACGGGGTCGCTGCAAGCCTGGCGGGCGGCACGCACCACGCCTATGCCGACCATGGCGAGGGGTACTGCGTCTTCAACGACAGCGTGATCGCGGCGCGCGCCATGCAAGCCGAGGGGCGCGCCCGGCAGGTTGTCATTATTGATTGTGATGTGCATCAGGGGAATGGGATCGCCGCTATCCTTGCCAATGACGAGACCATCTTCTCATTCTCCATCCACGGTGCGAAGAACTATCCGTTCCGCAAAGAACGCAGCGATCTCGACATTGCGCTGGAGGACGGGACGGACGATGAGGCATACCTGGCAGCGCTGGAAGCAGGACTCCACCAGGCCATCGAGCGCAGTCGCGCCGACCTGGCGATCTATCTGGCAGGCGCCGACCCCTATGAACACGACCGGCTCGGACGCCTGAAGGTGACAAAAGTCGGTCTGCTGGAGCGCGACCGAACGGTGCTCGATCGCTGTCGTCGCGCGGGGCTTCCCGTAGCAATTACAATGGCTGGCGGGTATGCCCGCAACATTGCCGATACAGTGGACATCCACGTCGCCACATTGCGCCTGGCGGCGTCAATCACTGACCTGTGACCCCTGACGTCGCTGGCGCTGATATGCGCGTACCACACGTTCGACCAGTCGCTCCGGGTCGCCGTCGAGCGAGACGTCGAGTCGCGCCTGTAACCCCGCGCCAAGTTGCGCCGCCAGACGCCGACGAACCGACTGCGCCAGATGATGGCGCTGGTTGAGAAAATCGCACAGCAGGGTGTAATCGTCAGACGTCAGCGAACTGACATCGATCAGATCAGTGGTGTCGCCCGACTGCGATGGAAAGTTCAGCGCCACGCTGTTGACCAGACTCTCCAGCGTCACATCAGCGCGTTCACGCACCACCAGCGTGCTGGCAGCAAGATCACCCAACCGCCGCGCCCGCCTGTCAATGAACATGGCAATCACGCCGACTCCGTAGAGAAATGGCAGAAAGTCCACAATCCTGATAAGATTGCGAATGATCGATCCAACGACCGTAATTGGACGTCCCCCTTCCGAAACGACCCGTAGCCCGATCAGCCGCTTTCCAGGGCTTTGTCCATTCCACGTCAACTCAAAGGCGATGTAGTATCCCCACAGGATAGCAAACCCCAGCGCCGCGCCAATCGCAATCAGCACGCTCTCGGCAAACTCGAAAATGCCGATGATCTGTGCCAGCGCGAAGAATAGCGCCAATTCTGCAAGGGCGATCAGCGCGCTATCGACAATCGCCGCCAGAAACCGCGAACCAATTCCGGCAACGTCGTATGCCAGCTCGATCTGTTCTGGAGTCTCAACAATATAGTCGCCAGAGACCATTGATCTGTCCGTTCTTGTGGATATATACTAATGACAGGATGCTGGTATGGATCAACAACGTCTCGCTCGACACGGCGCGAAGCCCGCCACGCCTATATGGAGTTTGAGAAAATAATCCGGTATCGCCAGATCTAGCTCGCGCAGGCGGGCTTCGCAACCACGGCCCGCGACTTCAGGCGCCAGGCGGGTGGGCGAAGAGCGAAATATTTATTCAAAGTCCATATTATACACATTCAACATCGATGGACGTGGTATCACAAACAAAGCTGAGGTTGCAATCCGTGCGAATCTGGCAACAACTGACGCTTCTGAGCATTGCCCTTCTTGCGTGCTTTGTGCCAGCGCAGAGCGCGCCCGCCACTCCGGCGCAAACTCCCGCCCTGTGGTACGACGAAGCGCAAACTGTCTATCTCAGCAACCTGGCTCGACGCGCCAACGGCGTTCCTCCGTTGCGCTGGAACCGCCAGTTGACCGCGGCGGCACGCTGGTTCGCATGGGATTCGACCGAGAATCGCCCGGAAGGATACTGCGGTCACCAGGACACAAACGGGAAATGGCCCGTCGACCGCGCGCGCGACTTTGGGTACCTGGGACTGGCAGGCGCGGAGAATGCATTCTGTGGATATGTCACTCCGGAAGGAGCGGTTCAGGGATGGCTGAACAGTCCGGGCCATCGCGCCAATCTGCTCGATCCCGTCTCCCGCGAGGTCGGGCTGGGATACTACCGCCGCTCCAGCGACGGACGCGGCTACATCGCCCAGAAGTTTGGCATGGAT
>JANWXL010000370.1 GCA_025055265.1 Roseiflexus sp. | reverse complement strand
ATAATTTTTCAAAAACCATCAACCGCCGGACAGGTGGGCTGTTCATCAAACGCCAGGTAGACGGGCGGATAGCGAAGTGTTTCTTCAAAGTCCATCTGCAAGCGCTCAGAGCGTGGCGTCAGGGGCGTTGGCGAAGAAATCGGTGATGATCGCCTGGATTGGCAACGTCGGCGATGTCAGCGTTCCGCTTGGCGGGATCGTTTCGACATTCTTGAAAAGTTCAGCGACCGGATCTGGATTGCTGCACACCATTACATCGCGTTCGACGGGACGGACAATCCAGTATTCCGGCACGGCGGCGCGCGCATACGCTCTGCGCTTGATGTCCATGTCCTGCTCAGCATTGGACGGTGAGACGACCTCGACGATAAGATCGGGTACGCCATAGATGCGCCGATCGCGAATGATCCCCAGTCTTGCCGTCTGCACGACAAGAATATCTGGCTGCACTGGATCACATCCGGGCATAAAGACTCCAATCGGCGCCCACAGGGTCACGCCGACGCCCTGATCATCGATCTGAACGAAGAGCGCGCGCACGATCTGGCGCACGATCCACTGGTGAAACGCGCTGGGCGCCGTCGTCATATACAGAACCCCATCGATCACCTCGTAGCGATTGCCATCGTCGGGAAGCTGCTCCCAGCGCTCACGGTTCCAGTCGGCGCGCAGGGATCGCAGTGCGCGTTCGGGACCAGCATGTACTATCGTCATAGTACATCTCCTCCTTTGTTTGCCAACGACAGCGCCGATTGCAGGGTCGCTGCTGTGCGCATCTCGTTCAGACCAGCGCCCAGACTGACGAGAGTTTGTGCGACTTCGGGACGTATGCCTGCCAGGATCGTCTCAGCGCCCATCAAGCGCGCTGCTCGCGCCACCTGGATCAGAGCAGCAGCGACGTGGCTATCGATGACGGCAACGCCGGTCACATCGATAACCAGGATGCGCGCGCGGGTTTGTTCCAGAGATCGCAGCGCAGAAGCGAGCAACTGCTGAACACGGTTCGTGTCGATGCTCCCAATGAGCGGAATCACCAGTGTGTCATCGCGGACAGGAATGACCGGCGCAGCCAGTTCTTCGACCATCTGGTTCAGGCGCTGTTGCGCTTTGAGGCTTTCCTCCAACTGCGCGACGGCCGCTCGTAGTTCGTCGGCAAGACGGCGGTACGCGGCAGTGCGCTCCTCGACGCGCTCCTCCAGTGTTGCGTTGGCGACCGACAGTTGCTGGCTGACTTCCTCTGCATGTGTGCGCGCCTCGTCAGCCGCCCTGAGCGCCGACGACAGACTGCGCGCTCCGATGAAGGAAATGAAGGCGCTGACGATCAGCAGAATGGTAAGATGCGCCAGCGCCAGGTTGAGATTGATCGCGGTACGGGTTTCAGCGGGAACTCCTGCCAGAACGCCCGCTATGCCAGCCAGACAGAGACCAAGGATAATCCAGATCTGGCGCGGGGGCAGCAACACGCTTGCCAGCGAAACACTGATGAGGAGATAAAACAAGTTGAACGGTGAGGTTGGATTAAGCAACACACCGCTCAAAGAGCCAATGCTGCTGGCGATGATCAGAATATACGCGCCAGCGCTTACGAATCCCTTTTTTCCGAGCAGCGCCGCTGCAGCAAACACCAGCGTCGCCAACCCAAGGTTGATAAAACGCCCCGCCGATGGCTGGAGCAGCGTCAATGCCATTCCAACGCTCAACAAAAGCGCAATCACGCCGAGCGACAGGGAGACCAGAATGCGTCCGCGTCGTCGATCATCGGGAGTGCGAGCTGTGACATCTATCAGGGAGAAGAGCAGGCTGGTCATTGCATTGCCCTCCACTGCATGTCGGACATTACAGCTGTCCGTGTAAACGTGATTGTATCACGCATTTCAACATGTCGATAGACGCTAACTTTCTTTCAGCCCTGCTTCTCTTGTCCCTTGCCCCATGCCCCTTGCTGGCATGCGGTATAATCGTTGTATTCTGCTGAATTTCGTCATCCGACACTGCTACGAGAACGCCGCATGAACAGCAGCCGTGACCGCATGCTTGATCGCATCCGCGCCAGTCTGCGCGCAACACGACCGTTCCTGGAGGCGGAGGCGGCGCGCGCGCCACATACTCCGCCGCCTTTTGTCCATCCGATCACACACGACGACCTGGTGCAACAGTTTGCTGCCGAACTGACGAAACTCCAGGCGCACCCGCACCTCTGCGCCGATGATAAAGCGGCGCTGGAGATCATCGCCGGCATCCTTGCTCAGCATGAAACGCAGGAGGTCATTACGTGGGATCTGGAGAAGGTTGACCTGCCGGGACTTGCCGTTCTCCTCCAGCAGCGTGGCATCAAGCGGCTCGATGGGCGGATCGCTGGCGAGCCTGCGGAGCGCGCAGCGTTGCTTCAGGCGCACGAGCGTGCGCCAGTGTGCATCGCCGGAGTCGATGCCGCGATTGCCGAGAGCGCAACGCTCGTTGTGCACAGCGGTGAAGGACGAGCGCGCATGGCGTCGCTGCTTGCGCCGGTGTTCATTGCTGTGGTGCGTCGAGCGCAATTTGTACGCGGTCTGGGAGAGGCTATCGAGCGAATCAAACAGAAGTACGGCGATGTGTTTCGCGACGCCAGCGCGCTAACTCTGATCACCGGTCCCAGCCGAACTGCGGATATTGAACTGACGCTGACACTCGGTGTGCACGGACCGCGTGAAGTGCACGTTGTCATTATCGGTTAGGACGTTGCCGCGAACGCTGCGCTGCAGGACTACGCTTCGACCCTGACGCCACGCCAGAAGGCAATATATCCGGCGATGCGGCGGGCGGCTTCTTTAGGCTCGGGATAATACCACGCTGCGTCGCGATTCACTGCGCCGTTGACGACAACATCGTAGTAGCTTGCGACCCCCTTCCAGTTGCATACGGTATGTGTTGCGCTTTCTCGCAAATATTCATGCTTGACCGACTCAGGCGGGAAATAATGGTTGCCTTCGACAACAATGGTTGCATCACTCTCAGCGATGACCTCGCCGTTCCAGATTGCGCGAGCCATAATCCACCTTCCCCCGTAGAAAAGGATGACGCTAGACGCCGCATCTTTCCGGCGTGCTATAATTCCAGTACGTAGCGAGTCATAGAAGAGATCTCATGCCTGGAAACGTCACACGCTCCAGTCCTTTTGGTCTGGTCAGCGGGATTCCGCAGCAAAAGAGCGATCTGACGCTGGTCGTGACGCCAGCCAATCCGTTCGCACCCGAAGCGCGCAAAGGGCAGCTCCACATCGTTGTTGAAGCTGACCAGGATGTATCGCGTGGGCGTGATGCCTGTTCGCTCGTTCTACGCACCATCCGTCGCGTCTTCTACGAGGATCCGTCGTTTTCTGTCACCTCCTCGCTGCGCAAGGCGATCCTGGCGGCGAATCGGGCGCTCTATCAGCAGAACTTCAACGCGCCGCCACAGAAGCGCGCAGTCGTTGGGTTGACGTGCGCTGTCATCAAAGATCGCGATCTGTTTATTGCCCAGGTAGCGCCAGCGCAGGCATATGTTATGGCGGAAGGCCGGTTGCGCGCTTTACCCGCCAACGCAGAGTGGGGCGGGACGAATGTCCCGTTTCGCTCGCGTGCGCTTGGCGCCAGCCTGACAATTGAGCCGGATCTCTACCGCGCTGTGTTGCGTCCCGGCGATGGCATTCTGATCTGTACAAGCAACCTGTCGGGTCTGCTCTCGCGCGAGGAAGTCACGCGCCTGTTGCGGGCAGTGGAGCCGGATGACGCAGTTGCTGGCATTACTGACCTGTGTCGCCATCATCAGATTACCGACGCCCATGGCATCATTGCGATGAGTTTTGCGCGGCTCAGTCCTGCGGCGCAGGCGTCGCCGTTCAGCGCGGCGGGGATGAACGAGCGGGCGCGCCTGGCGATGAGCGGTGTGGCTGAACGCCTGGCGCGCGCGGGGGCTGATATTGTGTGGATGTTGCGCGGTCCGGTTGAGCGTGAGGCGCGCAGACGCGCCGAGGTGAGCCGCGCGCGGCTGGCGGAGGAAGAGCGACGTCTGACCCGCCCCCACGACGAGCCGCCGTATTCCGCCGATCCGCTCCCCGTGCCACGACCGCTCAATCTGGGCAAGCCGCTGAGTGAAGATGCGAACCATCGCTCGTCATCAGCCGTGCGTTCGTCATCAGAGACGCCGGTTGCACCGAGTGCGCTGTTAGGAGAGGTTTCATTTCGTGATGCTCCAGCGCCGGAGCGAGTGATCGATCTGAGCGATACGCCTGGCCGGGCGATATTCAATCATTACGCGCAGGCGAAACAACAAGGCGTACGCCGGTCGTCCCACCTGTTCGAGGATCGGGCCACGCCTTTCGTCCGTCTCAGCGATGCGATCACACGGTGGTTGCAACCGCGCCCGAGTGCGCCGCCTCGCGCGTTGCCTCGCCAGCATCGTTCGACCGGCCTCAGTTATCGGCGGCAGAGTCCCCCATTTCCCTGGCTGCTCCTGCTGCTGCTCGTTTCGCTCGTCAGTCTGCTCATCCTGTACGGCGCGACGTTGAGTCGCGAGCAGGCGCTGCGTGAAGCAGACAATGCACTGACAGAAGCTGAACAGGCAGTGGCAGCCATCCGTGATGCGCCCGACGAAGCAACTGCACAGGAACGTCTGATCGAAGCTGAAGAGTCGCTGGCGGCGCTGCGCAGTTCGGACCTGATTACCGCGACGGCAGCAAATCGTCAGCGTTATGAGGAATTGGTGCGCGAGTACACCAGGGCGCTGGCGGCTGTGCAAAAACAAACCTACTTTGAGGATCTGACCGAGGTCACACGCCATCCCTTGCCCGGAGGTCTGTTCGACACTGTTGTTGTGCCTCCGCCGCCGCGCACTGTCACCGATACGTTGTTGTTTGGTTCGATCTACATGCTCGATGCGAATGCGGGCACGCTCTATCGAGCGCCGCGCACTGGCGGGGCAGCGCAGCCATTTCTGCGTCCTGAAGATGTTGTGGGTCCAACGAGCGTCGGGCGTGTGCGCGCTGCAGCCTGGCGCATCGACAACATCGTCGCCGTGGCGCAGAGCGGCGATAGCGGACCATTTACATTCTACTTTCGCAGCGGCAACGAATGGCGGTATAGCATCCTGGCGGGCAGCGAGGAATGGGGGCGCGTGGGCGAGCGTTTTCGGGCGGTCAACTATGAGGGCAATCTCTATGTCCTCGGCGCAGCGCGAAACAATGTGTTGCGTTACCTGAGCGGCGAGTATGGCTCGTTCCCGCTGCCCTGGATTCAGAACGACGGCGGGCGTGATGTGGGAAGCGCCATCGATCTGGCGGTGGACGGCAAGATCAACCTCCTGATGCCAGATGGTCGCGTGCTGATCTTTGCGACAAACAGCGCTGGCGAGCGCGCCTTCGAACGTGAGATCCCCGTTCCGCAGACTCGCCCGCCGCTGGTGACTGCCACTCGCTTCTTTGTCACTGGTCCGCCAGATAGCGGTTCGATCTTTCTGGTCGATAGCTTCAATGGTCGAATCGTTCAGATCGACAAGTTGACTGGCGAGTTCATTCAACAGATCAGCGCCCCGCCCGACGGACCAATCACGCTCGATCAGTTGCTCAGCGTTTTCGTCGACGAGAGCGGCAGTCGACCGGTGCTCTACATGGTCAATGGCAGCCAGATTGTGCGCGGTTCACTGCCCGACCGTCCCCGTCCTTTCCGTGAACCTGGGTCGCCAACACCAGCCGTTACGCCATAGGCGGTCTACCCTCTGCCAGGAGTCTCAATGGAACCAGCAACGATCACGTCGCCTCCCCCTTCTGCTAATCCGCTGCGTTCGGGTATGCGCATGCAGCGCACACCGCCCCCGTGTGTCGTGGTCATCTTTGGCGCTACCGGTGATCTGACTCATCGTAAACTCGTTCCAGCGCTGTACCAGCTTCAGCGTGAACGGCTGCTCCCTCCCGGATTCAGTGTGGTCGGTTTTGCGCGGCGCGACTGGAGCGACGACTATTTTCGCGAGTCGTTGTTGCAGAGTGCGCGCAGACATTCTCGTTCCGGGATTGATGATGAGTTGTGGCGCGGTTTTGCCTCTGGCTGCTTCTATATTCGCTCAGCGTTCGATGATCCGCAAGGATACGCTGAACTTTCCAGTCGTCTCAATCAACTCGATGCAGAACGCGGCACCGGCGGCAACCGCCTGTTCTATCTGGCGACGCCGCCAGAGGCGTATGGCGAGATCGTGCAGCGCCTTGGCGAAAGCGGTCTCAACCGGTCGCCCAACGGCGGATGGACGCGCATTATTATCGAAAAGCCGTTCGGTTCAGATCTGGCAAGCGCACAGGCGCTTGCCCGCGTGGTGCATCAGGTGTTCGAGGAACGGCAGATTTATCGGATCGACCACTATCTCGGCAAGGAAACCGTTCAAAACATCCTGGTCTTTCGCTTTGCCAACGGCATTTTCGAGCCGCTCTGGAACCGCCGCTACGTCGATCACGTTCAAATCACAGTGGCCGAAAGCGTCGGCATCGAAGGGCGCGGCGGCTACTACGACCGCACCGGCGCCTTGCGCGATATGGTGCAGAACCATCTGTTGCAACTGCTGTCGCTGACCGCTATGGAGCCGCCGGTCGGCTATCGCGCCGATGCTGTGCGCGATGAGAAGGTCAAGGTGCTGCGCGCTGTCCGTCCCATCGAACCGTCGGAAGTCGAACAGTCCACTGTGCGCGGTCAGTATGGACCTGGCGCTGTTGGCGGCGTACCGGCGATTGGTTACCGTGAGGAGCCGGGAGTGGCGCCAGACTCACTGACTGAGACTTTCGTGGCGTTGCGTCTGTATATCGAAAGCTGGCGCTGGGCTGGGGTGCCGTTCTTCCTGCGCACCGGCAAGCGCCTCCCTAAACGCGCCAGCGAGATTGCTATTCAGTTCAAAATGGCGCCGCTCATGCTCTTTGAGAATGGTCCGCTCAGCGGCATCGAGCCGAATGTGCTGGCGATCAAAATCCAGCCCGACGAAGGAATCTCGTTGCGGTTCGACTCCAAAGTGCCTGGTCAGTCGAACATCATTCGCCCGGTGATGATGGATTTTCGCTACAACGCCGCATTTGGCGTCGAGTCCCCTGAGGCATATGAGCGATTGCTGCTCGATGCCATGCTGGGCGACTCGACCCTGTTCATTCGGAGCGACGAGGTTGAGGCGATGTGGTCGCTCCTCGATCCGGTGATCGAGGGATGGTCCGCTGCGCCGCCGCCGGTCTTCCCCAATTATGCCGCCGGAACGTGGGGACCGGCGCGCGCCGATGATCTGATTGCGTCGGTCGGCGCAAAATGGAGGAGACTATGACCGACATCACGAACACGCCGTCCGTCGTCCTGCCACAGGTTGATGCCTGCGCCATCGAGCGTGAATTGTCGCGTCTATGGAGCGTAGCGACAGAGGCGGAAGCCACAGGCGGCATGGCGCTTATGCGTGTCTGCCTGTTCAACCTCGTCATCCTGACCGATGCGGCGCACGTCTCGCGCATCACCGACATTGTCGCCCGATTGACGGCGTTGCGCCCCAACCGTGCCATTGTGGTGACACTCTCAAGCAAGGAGGAACCAACGACGCCCGAACGGCGCCTGGAAGCCTGGGTGCAGGCGCACTGCACCCTTATGGGGCCGGGTCAGCCACAGGTCTGCGGCGAGCAGATCACCATCATCACGCCGCGTGACGCCGAAGCGCATATTCCAGGTATTGTGCTGTCCCTGCTGGAGCCGGATGTGCCGGTTGTCATCTGGTGGACATTTGAGCAGACTCCCAACGGTAGGGCGCTGGCACAATTGCAGCCGATTGCGGATCGTCTGATCCTCGATACGGCACGGATGGACGGCGCCACAGAAGCGCTGCAGGCTGCTCAGAACCTGATCACGGCAGGCGTGGCGGTTGGCGATCTTGCCTGGGGGCGGTTGACGCCATGGCGCGAACAGATTGCTCAACTCTTTGATGCACCGCCTGCACTGCAACGTCTGTGGTCGCTTGAGCGGGTTGTGATTGAGCACGGACCGCGCGGAGCCACAACGGCGCTCCTCCTTGCCGGGTGGATTGCATCACGTCTCAACTGGCAGTTGTCTGGGAGATATGCGAAGGGTATGAGGCTGACGCGATCCGATGGTGAAGAGGTGGTTCTTGAGTTCATCCAGGTCGAGACGGAAGCCGCCGAGGGTCTGACGCAGGTTGCGCTTTTGACAGCAGACTCACAATTTACTGTCACCCGGAGCGCTGCCGGAGATCACCTGACGGCGTGCGCTCTGATTGATGCTCTCGTGCCAGTTGAGCGAGCAGTGCAATTACCGTCGCTTGACATTGCTGATCTGATTGTCGATGAACTGCGCCTGGCGCGGCATGATCCGATCTATGAAGCAGCGCTACGCCAGGCGCTCGAATTCGTGGAATGGTTGGCTACACCGTTGCCTGAATGACCATCTCGATAATCCGGTATGCTGCATACAGCCCGAAGATGGTCACGACGATGACGGGAATCCACACCGCACCGAGAGTAAGCAGACGTTCTGCGCCGCCTGCACGATCGGGGATGAATCCGGGAATGATCTGTTCCTGCGTTGACCGGGCGCCGCCGAACAACGTCACCAGACCGAGCGCAGCAAAAGCCACTGCCGATGCGATTGCGATGAGCACCCCGAGAATGAACATACTGTCCCTTTCTAGGTATAGACAAGCTGAGGCGTACACGTCGACCCGCGCACCAGCAACTCTGTGGGAAGGATGTGGTGAATCGGCTCACTGTCTTCGTCGTCAAGGGCTGCGACCAGCATCTCGGCTGCCAGCCGCCCTTTTTCCTCGATAGGTTGACGGACGGTCGTCAGTGGAGGCACAGCGCGTTCGGCTTCCGGCAGATCATCGAACCCCACGATCGAGAATTCTTCCGGCACGCGAATACCGTGCGCCTTTGCCGCTTCGAGAATGCCCAGCGCGGTAATGTCGCTCATTGCTACAATTGCTGTTGGCGGCGCCTCCGCCTGCCAGAGCCGGGTAAACGCCTCGACCCCGCCCGCACGACTGGTCGGCGCCGCTACGATCTGGATATCAGGATCGTCGATTGAACGACCGTACGCAGCCAGACCGTCGCGGTACCCGGCGAAGCGCGCCGCCAGCGTGCCGGTAAACTCTTCGTAGCGATGGTGCCAGGACTCCAGGCAGACAATCGCAATCCGCCGATGCCCCAGGCTGAGCACGTGCAACATCGCTGCGCGCGCACCCTGCCGATCATCGACGTTGATGGACGGAACGTCGTGGGGAGCGTCACCATCAACCATGACAAATGGAACATGCCGTCGCCGCAGTTGCTGCACCTCGCCGCGGTCAATCTCCAGACCGACCACGATAAACCCATCGACCGTCGCGTGCGGAATGGCTTTGAGCATCGACCCCCACAGCGGCGGCACGAGCATCAGCGTCATGCCGGCTGTACCGCATACCGCGCCGACTCCGCGCAGGAAGATCGGAAAGAAGGGATTGACCATGATCGTGGCGATATCCTGCGGCAGCAGCACACCCAGCGCATTCGTGCGGCGCGTCGTCATACTGCGGGCAATCGGGTCAGGCGAATATCCCAGACGTTCGGCAATTGTGCGGATGTGATTGACGGTTGCCGGCGAGAGTTGCGAAGGGTCGTTAAACGCAAACGACACAGCCGTTTTGGAGACGCCCGCTTCCTTGGCGATCTGGCTGATCGTCACCTTGCGCTGTGCTGTGCGTTTTGCACCCATGCCTGGTCCTCGCAGAGCGTGTCGCGGCGAAGAGGTTAAGAAGGAGTGTACCCGGCGCGCAGACATAGTGTATCACAGCGGGTTACAACATGCAACGTGATATTTCGCACAAAGTGGAGATCAGGACGGAGTTATTGTCGTGTGCGTACGAGGATGACGTACAGTGCGCCGTGGACTCAGCCAGCCGCTCCAGGCAGCGTTCAAGCAGAGCGGGATGAAAATCAGCCACCAGAAGACGGTGAGTGTGTTCGGCAATCCGCCAATTGACCACAGCCACGACAAGCCTGCACCAATGAGAGATGTCCATCCGCCGATTGCCAGCCAGCATAGAAGGAGAGGGAGAGCGGAATAGAGATCGGAGAGCGGGAAACACACGACCTGTGCGGCTGCAACGCGCGCCCACCAGGGATGTCTCCAGCAGGCGATGATGAGAACCAGCCCAAACGGCAGAAGGTGCGGCGGTGCGACAATCGTTTGATAAATCCGGGTCTGCGCTATCCATTCGTACATCCACGTCGGACGTGCCAGGAAGGCGACACTGATCAGAACGACCGCGCTGCCACAAAACCACCACAATGCCTGACGCTGTTCGCGCCATGCCCATACCAGCCCTGCCAGCGCAAACAGGAGGCCATCCTGGGGTTTCAGTGTCAGCAAAAGGATCAGGATGCCGCTAAGCCAGGAGCGTTTCATCCGCATGCTCTGGATCAACAGCACGGCAAGGCCGAGCCAGACGAGAGTGGCCTGTCCCATAACAACGCTGCGATGAAATGGAAGGAACACGAAAGGAAGGAGGATATTGTATCTCCACTCTGGAACGAGACGCACAGCCAGAAAACAGCTCGCTATCCCGAATGCTGTCCAGACTGCGGTGGCTACTGGCAATGGAAGAAGGCTGAGAGGCGTAATCAGAATTAGCAATGGCAGGGGATACGCGATGCCTGCCGCTGCAAATTGCGCTGACCATTCGCGCATTAATGCCTGCGTAGCTTCCGCGCCATAGGGAGACTCGCCGGACACAATACGTCTGGCGCCGAAATAGAGCGGATAGAAATCAATTCCTAAGCGGGGGTCGCCAAGCAGCACCATCAGCCAGAGCGTGATGATCACGGCGCAAACGACCAGGAATGCAGCAGTGCGAATCGTAAGCATCATATCGTTGTCTGAACGACCTGCCATTCAATCGTGCGTCCGGCGTGGTACGGCGTCACCTCGCCGTACCGCTGAGGCACAGTCCACGGTTCACGTCGGAGGACGACTGTCTTTCGGGGCGGGGTGACGCCATAGATCCGCTGCGCATGGTCCGAGACGAATGCCTGTAGCCGATCAAGCGCGTCGTGTTGCGCAAAGATCTCCGCCAGCAGCGGCAATGCGACCGGCGCGCTGAACACGCCGGCGGCGCACGCGGCGGCTTCTTTGGCGCTCACCGGATGCGGCGCGGAGTCGCTGCCAAACATGACCTTCGGGTGCGGTGCGAGCGCAGCCTGGAGCAACGCAGCGCGATCTTCAGGACGCTTGGCAATCGGTTTGCAGAACAGGTGCGGCTGCAACAACCCGCCAGCCACGTCGTCAAGAGTAATCTGAAGGTGATGGAGGGTAATGGTCGCGTAGAGATTGGGATGTTCGTCAAGGAGCGCCACTGCCTCGCGGGTGGTGATATGCTCCATCACAATCGTTAACTGCGGGAAGCGGCGCGCCAGGTGCGCATAGATCGGCAAAAACTCGCGCTCGCGGTCGAGCACGAACCCGCTGGTTTCACCATGGACCAGGAGCGGAATGCCGAGGTCTTCCATGATCTCCAGCGTCGGTTCAGCGTCGCGGATGTTCTGCACCCCCGCCTCGCTGTGAGTCGTCACCCCGGCG
>JANWXL010000332.1 GCA_025055265.1 Roseiflexus sp. | reverse complement strand
ACGCATGCGCGTTGATGAACTGATTGCGTATACCCTATCGCTATAATGGGTAGCGACGCCTGAACCTGTGCACATTCGCCACGGATGCCGGGATGCGTGGCGATACAGGTTGTTTGACAGGAAATGCTGCTATGGAATTCTTCGAACTGATACGTCTGAACCTGCTCTCACCGATGGCGCTGGCATTCCTGCTGGGAATCGTTGCAACTCTGGTGCGAAGCGATCTCCACTTTCCAGATGCATTGTACACCGCTCTGTCGATCTACCTGCTGCTGGCAATCGGGTTAAAAGGAGGCGCCGAACTATCGGCGACGCCAATTGCACAGTTGTGGGCGCCTATCCTGGTCGCCCTCCTGCTTGGCGCTGCTATTCCGCTCTGGTGTTATGCCATTCTGCGCAAACTGGGGAAGTTCGGCGTCGCCGACGCGGCAGCCATAGCGGCACACTACGGTTCAGTTTCGGCAGTGACGTTTAGCGCCAGCCTGACGTTTCTGGAAAGCATTCCGATGCCGTATGAAGGGTTCGCCCCGGCGATGGTCGCTGTTATGGAAATCCCTGGCATTATCGTTGCCCTGGTCATTGCGCGTATGCGGCTTGGGCAGGTGGGATCGTGGCGCACCGTGCTGCATGAGGTGCTGGCAGGCAAGAGCATCCTGTTGCTGTTCGGCGGTCTGGTCATTGGTGCGGCGGCTGGCAAGGAAGGCTTCGCCCAGGTGACGCCGCTGTTCGTCGATCCGTTCAAGGGCGCCTTGACCTTCTTCCTGCTCGAGATGGGCATGGTTGCCGCGCGTCAGTTCCGCGACGTTGCGAAAGCTGGCAAGTTCCTGATCGGGTTTGGCATCGTCATTCCTATCCTGCACGCCATCATCGGCATTCTGCTCGGTAATCTCGCGGGGTTGTCGCCAGGCGGCGGCATGATCCTGGGAGTGCTGGCTGCCAGCGCGTCGTATATTGCGGCGCCCGCCGCCGTGCGCATCGCGCTGCCGCAGGCCAATCCCGGTTACTACCTGACCGCCTCGCTGGTGATTACCTTCCCGTTCAACCTGACATTGGGATTGCCGCTCTACCTGGCGATAACGCGCGCAGTCTACGGTATCTAGAGGATTTCGCAGAATGTCTGACGCAAAGGCGCGGAGACGCAAAAGAGCGCCATACTGCGCGCCTTTGCGCCACTGCGTCTTTGCGTCAACCTTTTTGAGGAATGCAGTGAGCTACGCACACACAGGCGCGGAGGCGCAGAGGTCGGAGAGTAATTGTGCGCTTTTGCGCCATTGCGTCTTTGCATCCATTTTTTGAGAAGCGCTATCACTCGGTCGACTCGGGCTTCGGCGGCGCGATCAGCCCACGCTGCACCGCCACCAGCGCTGCCTGGGTGCGGTTGCTGACACCGAGTTTCTGAAAGATCTCGCTCAGGCGGTTGCCGACGGTCTTCTCCGACAGGAACAGGCGCTGCGCAATCGTGCGATTGTCGTACCCCGCTGCCAGGAGCGTCAGAATATCGCGTTCGCGCTCGGTCAACTGCTCGGCGTCCTGATCGGCGCTCAGGCGGCGAAACTCATCGAACACCCGCAACGTCACAGTGGGGTCGAGCGCCGCTTCGCCACGATACACCCGTTCGATGACGTCGATCAACTCGTCGGCGTCGGCATCCTTCAGCAGATAGGCGCGCGCGCCCGCTTTGATCGCCTCGAACAGGTGCTGATCCTGGCGATACATCGTCAGCATGATGACCTTGACATCCGGGTGCGCCTGCGCCAGTTGCCGCGCGACCGCAACGCCGTCGATCTCCGGCATCTGGATGTCGAGCAGCACGATATCAGGATGCAGTGTCGCCACCTGCGCCAGCACCTCGCGCCCGGTGGACGCCTCGCCGACGACGACGAACCCGCCTTTGCGTTCGAGCAGTTCGCGCAACCCCTGGCGGAACATGCGATGATCGTCGGCAAGCAGAATACGGATGGGATTGTTGTTCATACGGTCCTCGATAACGAATGAGCGAATGGGTCAACGAATAAACGAATGGGTCAACGAATAAACGAATGGGTCAACGAATAAACGAATGGGTCAACGAATAAACGAATGAGTTAGCGAATAAACGAATGGGTCAACGAATAAACGAATGGGTCAACGAATGAACGAATGGGTCAGCGAAGCGGTATCCATGCGCGCAATTCTGTGCCGGCGCCCGGGCGCGAAAGGATCGTCAACTGCCCGCGCAGCGCCGCCAGGCGTTCACGCATCTGGCGCAGGCCGACGTGCCCTGGCGCTTCGGGCAGCGCGCCGGGGTCGAACCCTCTGCCATCGTCACGCACAACGAGTTGCAGCCCTTCGTCCGCCTGACCAATGATGACTTCAACCCGCGATGCCGCCGCGTGCTTGGCGACATTCGTCAGCGCCTCCTGCACCACCCGGAATGCCACCGCTTCGACTTCTGGCGAAATGGCGGATGGCGTCCCTGACAGATCGACGTGAATGTCCCAGTTGTGCTGACCGGCGAACTCGACGATGTAGCGCCGCAATCCGCCGACAAAGCCGAGTTCGTCGAACTGCACCGGGCGCAGCGCGAAGATGGCGCGCCGCAACTCGCGGATCTGCTCGCGCAGCGTGCTTTTCAACTCGGTCAGCTCGGCGCGCAGGCGCTGTGGGTCGCTCTCGATCCACTCGTTCCAGAGATCGATGCGCATACGCATAAACGCCAGGCTCTGGGCGATCCCATCGTGAATATCACGCGCAATACGGGCACGCTCCTCGGCAATGGCGCGCTCCAGTTGATAAATCGCCCGCTCCTCCCGCGAACGACGCCGTGCGCTGGCAATCGCTTCTGCAATCTCATTCGCGATCGTTTCGAGCAACGCCAGTTCGTCCTGTGCAATTGTCATTGGTCGCTCGAGGTGCAGCTCAATCCACCCAAGCAGCGCCATGCCGTCGTGGAGCGGAAGCGCCAGGCAGATGCCAGCGCAATCGGCGCTCTCGATCATCTGGGGATGGCGAGCGGTTGCCATCTGATCGGCGATATTCAACGTTTTGCGCAGACGAGCCAGCTCATCGACCGGCGCGCCATGCGCCCGTGTCTCAACGATGCCTGTCGGGTCGATCAGCAACACCGCCGTGGCGCGCGCTGGAATCAGCCGGCGCGGAAAGGTGAGCGCCGCGTCGAGAATCTCATCGAGCGTCGCCGAGTCGACGATCCGCCGGTTGACCTCGCTGAGCAACGCAAGCTGGCTGTAGGCGCGCTGCTGGTCGCGCAATGCCTGCTCCAGCCCGGCCTGATACCGTTGCTCCTGGCGACTGACCCAGGTCAGCGTCAGCCAGACCGCCAGCCCGCCAAGCAATCCCCAGGCCGCCACATCGCCCACGATGCGCATAACCGGAATATCAGGATCGAACCAGAGCGCCTCGATCATGCGCCCGATCGCAAAAGTCAGGCCGATGGTGCCGCCAAGCAGCCACCGCAGGCGCAACAGCACCTGCCAGTACATCTTCGGCGCCTCGCCAGCGCGTTGTTCCAACTCAGTTTCAACCATAATCCTGCAATCCCTAACCCTTAACCCCTAACCCCTAACCCTTAATCCCTAACCCTTAACCCCTAACCCCTATTCTAGCGCAAAAAGACGCAGGCGACCGGCGGGCCGCCTGCGATCTCGAAAATGGTTTGCCCGATCCGTCTACGCTGCCAGCGCGCCGCGCCCGCTGCCCTGGCGCGCCATCGCCCGCAGGCGCGCGATGCGCTCTTCGGTCGGCGGGTGGGTGCTGAACCAGCGCATCATTCCGCCTGCGCCGCTCAGCGGGTTCACGATGTAGAGCGAAGCGGTTGCCGGATTCACCTGCATGAAGCCGCGCTGCGACGCCCACTCAATTTTCTCCAGCGCACTCGCCAGCGGCAGCGGGTTTCCCATGATCCGCGCGCCAAGCTCGTCCGCCTGGAACTCCCGCGCGCGTGAGATGCCAAGCTGGATCAGAGTCGCTGCAATCGGTGCGACAATCACCAGCAGCAGTTCGGCGATGGGGTTGCCACCCTCCTCCTCGTCACCGCCGCCGAACATGCTGAAAATCTGGCTCCACATCCACATATCGGCAAGCGCCGCGATTGCACCGGCAATCGTCGCCGTTATTGCCGAAATGAGCGTATCACGGTTCTTGATGTGCGCCAGTTCGTGAGCGATCACCCCTGCCAGTTCCTCCTTCGTCAACAGGCGGGTGATGCCGGTGGTTACCGCCACAACACCCTTGCTCGGGCTGCGACCGGTTGCGAACGCATTCGGAATATCTTCATCAATGATGTACAGCCGGGGCATCGGCAGCCCGGCGCGGGCAATCTGCTGCTCAACGATCTGATAGAACCACGGCGCTTCTTCGCGGCTTACCTCACGAGCGCCAGCCATACGGAGCACGATGCTGTCGGAAAACCAGTACGCTCCCAGGTTCATCACCGCTGCCAGGATGACGGCGATGATCAGGCCGAATGTTCCCCCCAGCGCATTTCCGATGACCAGAAACAGCGCCGTCAGCGCTGCCATCAAAACGAATACTTTTATGACATTCTTGCCCATACAGGAGTCCTCCCGTGGATGACCAGATTGTGTTCTTCTTCACGTGCTGACATGGTACCGCACCTCGCGATGACGCAACAGGGTAGGAATACCCCTTCTTCAGCAGGAACCTTCCCGGATCCGGCAACCATTCCGCTTCGGCTTTATATGAAGAAAATAGCCCGGTGTTCCGGGACGCTACGGGCTGATGAACATTCACAACATAATCCGGCATTCGTGCTGCGCCCGGCGGTTGATAAACTTTGAATACATATTCCGCTATCCGCCTACCCGCCCGGCGCCTGAAGTCGCGGGCTACGGTTGCGAAGCCCGCCTTCGCGGGCTATATCCGGCGATAGGCGGCGCACACGACGCCGCTGACTCTGTCCGGGAGCGGCGCATCCATCTCGACGCCGACGCTGACCTTGCAGCGCTGCGCCCGGCGCATCGGCGCCGACCGCTGCTGCGATTCGCCGGTAGATGTTCTCCACCAGTGCA
>JANWXL010000290.1 GCA_025055265.1 Roseiflexus sp. | reverse complement strand
TTTCGCCGTCGAACAACCGCGCCAGGTGCAGGCTCAACGCCGTCTTGCCAACGGCAGTCGGACCGACGATGGCAAGGAGCGGTATCTCTATTCGATCCAGATCGGATTGGTCCACGCCTTCCGTCCCGCCTCATCCACCACTGTCACCCGGATGTACGGAACCTCATGGATCCACGGCACAGGCAGCTCGCACGAGGTAATGCCCTGTCCCAACTGGCGTTGCGAGCGCTCGTCGGGACCTGAGACGAACACGGCGCGCGCCGGGGAGCAGCGTACCGCCACCCGCCGATCATCAACATCCACATCGTCAATCTGCGGTCCCTGGGAAGAATAGAACGCGCCGCTCTTGAGCGCTTCCAGGATCGCTTCAGGAGACAATTCCTCAGCGCGCACCTGCACCCATGCCATGAATGTGTCAGGTCGAATATAGAAATGCGCATCGTCGGCGGCGTATGCCAGCAACCGATTTCCTTTCGCCAGCAGCAGATCGCTGAAATACCAGCTATCGCCGCGGTCGTTGTCCCAGGCGGCGGTCGCGTTGAAGACTTCAACGGCGTGAGCGACATCGATGGACAACCCATCCTCCAGGGTCAGGTTGTACCAGGCAGGATGCGCAATCCCAACGAAGGCGCCAGCAGCTGCGGCGCGCGCCGCGAGCGCCGGTCCGGTCTCGTCCGACGCTGGCGGCGCGAAGTCGTGTGGCAAGCCAACCGCAACAATGTGCCACAACCGTCCGGCGGATGTCTGCGGGGCGTGCAATTCCGCACCGAGGAGCGTGGTGAATTGCGCACTGCGGAACGGACGGGTATCAGTGATTGGAAAATGGTACTGGGGCAAAAAATGGTCGGTCAGCGCCAGAAAATCATACCCCTGCGCTCGATAAGCGGCGACGACATCCTCCGGCGACAGTTCGCCGTCGGAGACGGTGGAATGGGTGTGCAGATTGCCGCGGTAGAAACGACCCGGACGGCGAAACGGCAATTGATCCATAGGTTTCCCTGTCCTCCCCCTTCGCCTCTCTTGTTGCCGTAGCGGGAGTATTGTACACCAGGAGGCGAGAGGCAGGAGGCGAGAGGGGATGAGAGGCTGCGGGCTGCGCGTTGCGCGTGGGAAGGCGGAAAGGTGGAAGGTTGCAGGTGGGAGGGTTGAAGGTTGAAGGTTCAGGTGGGAAGCGGAAGAGCGGAAAACGTTCCCAACGTTTGAGGTCTCTGCAACGAACTCCGACTGCGTCCCGGAACGTCTCCCGCTGAATGATCCGCGATGGCGGTTCGCACGCAGCCCGACCTCAAAGGTCTTCGCCGTGACCCGTTCGCGCCAGGAACCCGCGTTCCTCCAGCAGCGCCACGATGCGCCGGGCGCACTCGTCCGGCGTGGTATCGACCGTCGTGAGATGCACTTCCGGCGCCACCGGCGGCTCGTAGGGGTCGTCGATGCCGGTGAAGCCGGTGATCTCGCCGCGACGGGCGCGCGCGTACATGCCTTTGGTGTCGCGCTGTTCGCAGACTTCGAGCGGCGTATCGACAAACACCTCGAAGAAGCGGTCATCCCCGACCATTTTGCGGCACTCGTTGCGCGCTGCGCGGTACGGGCTGATCGCTGCGCAGATCGCCACGCCGCCGTGCCGCACAATTTCGCTGGCGACGAATCCGATCCGCAGAATGTTCGTGTCACGATCCTCGCGGCTGAACCCAAGCCCTTTCGACAGATGCGTGCGCACCACGTCGCCGTCGAGCAGCGTACTCTGGCGTCCCCGCTCCAGTAGCATCGCCACCAGCGCCTCGGCAATCGTCGATTTACCCGCGCCGCTGAGACCGGTGAACCAGACACAGAACCCCTGGCGATGGCGCGGCGGGTAGCTCTGCGCCAGGATGGTCGCCGTTTCGGGGCGGGTGAACCATTCCGGCAGCAGTCTGCCCTTTGCCAGGTACTCATCCCGTACCTGCGTGCCCGAAATCGTCCAGACGCGCGCACCTGGCGGCACGGCGGTTTCTTCAACGTACTCGTCGGTATCGGGGAGATAGACGTACTCCCGGAATGGCACCATCGTGACACCGATTTCACCAGCGTAACGCGCGACCAGTTCCTGCGCATCGTATGGTCCGTAGAACGGCCTGCCGCGACTGTCAAGACCGGGACCGGCATGGTCGCGCCCGACGATGAAATGGGTGGCGCCGAAGTTGCGCCGGATGATCGCGTGCCAGAGCGCCTCGCGCGGACCGGCCATGCGCATCGCCAGCGGCAGGAGACTCAACAATGTGCGCTGCGGATCGTAGTAGCGCTCGACCAGCGCGCGGTAGATCCGCACCCGGCTGTAATGGTCAATATCGCCGGGACGGGTCAGTCCCACAACCGGATGGATGAGCAACGCGCCGCCGACTTCGGCTGCCGCGCGCTTCGTCAGTTCCTCATGGACGCGGTGGAGCGGATTACGCGTCTGAAAGGCGACGACCCGCTCCGCCCTCATCTCGTGCAGAATCGAACGCACCTCAGCCGGAGTGCGCCGCAGGTCAACAAAGTCGTAGTAGCGCGGCAGGCGCACTACCCGCAGCGCGCCGGAGATGTACGTATCGCCCCACGTGCTCATTTCCGACACGAGCGGATGGCGCGGGTCGGTTGTGCCGAGCGCCAGGCGCGCCTCCAGGGTGGCATCCCACGAGAACGTCTCTTCAATATCCATCACGGCGATCAGTTCGTTGCGTGCATCGCGCAGCGCCACACGATCGCCGAGACGCGCCAGCGCCTTCCCGCTGATCGGCAACGTGATCGGCAACGGGAAAAGCGTGCCGTCCGCCAGTCGCATCTCGTGCAGCACGCGCTCATAGTCGGCGCG
>JANWXL010000234.1 GCA_025055265.1 Roseiflexus sp. | reverse complement strand
ACAGCAGGCTGTGCATACATGCGCCCGCTCGATGCGGTCATCGTTGGTCTGGTCGCCGGTCCGCTCTACGTCATCTCGATGAAGTGGATGGAGTCGCTCAAGATCGATGATCCGGTCGGCGCAGTGCCGGTTCACCTGGTGAATGGCGTCTGGGGCACGCTGGCGGTCGGTCTGTTTGCAACGATCCCAGGCAACACCGGAACGGTTGGTCTGTTCGCTGGCGGCGGTCCGCAGTTGCTCATTGCGCAGATCGTCGGCATCCTGGCGATTGGCGCGTGGAGCGCTCTGATGAGCTTCCTGCTCTTCTTCATCATGAAGCGCACGATTGGTCTGCGCGTATCGCCCGAAGAGGAGGAACTGGGTCTCGACATTGGCGAGCATGGGACGGTCGCTTACCCGGATATTCACAAGATGCCGGAGCCGGAGACGGTTCGCGCTATTACCGGCAAGCCGCTTTCCAGCACCGCGGAGTGAGCGAGCGACCCCGGGTGACCGTCACTGCGCGCCGTTGCCGCCAGTGCCATGCCCCGTCCCTAGCTTCTGCGACGCTACTGACTCCTGCCTGCCTCCATGTGGTGACGGTCGCCTCGAGCCTGAGCCCCACCCCAGGTGACCGTCACCACACACCACTGCCCGCTTCGTGCCTTCCGCCCGGGTTGCTGGCGTATTCCAGGCATCCGCCTGCCCCTACGCGGTGCGGTCACCTCGAGTCACGCCACTGCCCGCTTTGCCTGCCTTCCGCCCGGATTGCTGGCGTATTCCGGGCATCCGCCCGACCCCCATGGCGGTGACGGTCATCTCAGGTCGCGCCGCCTTGCGTGGGTCCAGGCATGAATTGTCAGACGGATCGCGAACGCGGCGGATGCACTATGAACTCATGCACTCGAACATGCGTAAGGGCGGGTCTCAGACCCGCCCTTACAGTGTCTGAGACCGGAATGACGGGTTGGGTGGCGGTAAACGCGGCGCTCGCTGTCAACTCATGCCTGCACCCCCCTTGCGTAGGGCTTATGCGTTCTCCTCAACCGTGATACCAAGCAGCGCGAGCGCGTCGTGCGGGCATTGGCTCTTGTGGCGTCGTCGCGCCGCAATCGTCCGAATCCCTGCCCGACGCAGCAGACTGATGGCGGTCGTCCGCAGCATCGCCAGTACATCCGCGCCGTGCCCCACATGGGTTTGGCTGGCGTCCTCGCCCAGCGTCCCATCGTTGACCCAGTGCAACCCGTGCTCCACCTGCCAGTGGCCGCGTTTCAACGCCGCCAGACGCGCCGCGTCCGCCACCGTCGCTGGTAACCTGGCGATGCCATAGCGCACCTGCTGCTTCGCGCCCCCCTTCTCCGTCCACATCCGCGTCCATTCGAATACCTGCGCCAGATATAGCCGGGAGCTCTACCCCGCCAGTTCGCTGGAAACCCGAATCACCCGCGCCTCAATCCGTCCATGACCTTTCGCGATCGTCCGATGGGTCTGGATGGCCATGGGAATGACGGTAGGGACGCCGCTGCGCGCCAACTCGTCCGCCGTGAGCGGCTGAACGACCGGTTGGATGTCGGCCAGCACGGTTGGTTGTCCTGGACGCGCAACCGATCGTCCCCACCGGCTTCCACGACCTGCGCACACAACGCTTGCTGGCACTCCAAGGCGTCGCCCGTCAATACGCATCCCTGCCAATCGATCGGACGGAGCGCAGCGGGGGCGCCGGTCCATTCCGCTGCGTGCTGCTGCGCATCGACGATCAAGTGCGCCAGCGCGCCGCCCAGATCGGGGCGCAATGCGCGCACCGCGGGGATGGGTCGGCGTCGCACCGTGACGCACGCGCCCCCGTTGGGCTTTGCCATCCAGCGCAATCCCCTGACTCCCCCGACCGGGCGCCGCGCCCGGGATGACCGGAGCAAAGACGCGCTGCACGGCCGCAGCCGCCTCCGTCGGGTCAAGGCGCGCGAGCACGCGCTGGATCGTCGTCTGATGGGGCGTCGTCTCGCGCGTCAACCCGAACGCGCGGGCGCCTGGCGCGTCTGTCGCGCCGCCCATTCCGCCACGGCGAAGATGGAGGTGGGATTGGATAAGAGCGCGACGATGGTGAGCGACCGGATGGCCGCGACGGACGCGCGGACGCCGTGCGCCCGACGCGGGTCGGGAATGCAGGCGAACGCTTGCGGCAGGGTTTCGCCGGCAAAGGTCACGGTCATCCCATCGGATGTGGTTGCGGTCTACTGCAGCATGCACTCCTGGTGTGGCGGCGGTTTGAGCGCCAACCATCATATCCAGGAGTGCCGATTTGGGCGAATCGTCAAGAAAGCGCAGAGAACGCATAAGCCCTACCCCCTTGCGTCAATGGCTTGACAAATCGCCCCTGAGCCGTTATAGTAGCCTTTAACCTGATTTTGCGGATTGCAGCGACGCCCGCAGCCTGCTCAACTGAAGAGCGTGTGCTGTGGGCGTTTGGTGTATCAGATGCAGCAACACCCCGCTGTTGCTATCTGGTCGTGTGCGCCACCCTGGTCGCAGCACGCTTCTCGAAGCGACGAATTCGCGTATTAGTCAGGTCATCCCGCTATATGGCAGCATTTGCGAACGGCAGCGTCGCTCCCCCGGGACTGTGGAGCGTTGGTTGTGTGTACGCCACGTCAGGCAGCAAGGTGACAACAAGATGAACCAACCAAAGAATGTAGAGATGCGCGGCCTGTACGATCCGCGCTTTGAACACGACGCCTGCGGCATTGGTTTCGTCGCCCGCCTGAGCGGTGAACCGAGTCACGCGATTCTGGCGTATGCGCTGACCGCCGTCGGGCGGATGGCGCACCGCGGCGGCGTGGCGGCTGATGGGAAGAGCGGTGATGGCGCTGGTGTGCTGACACAGATTCCACGTGCGTTCTTCGCCCGCGAACTGGCGACGCGCGCCATCCGCTACCCGGTTGAGGACCTTGCGGTTGGTATGTTCTTCCTGCCACAGCACGAAGGTCACCGGAACACGGCGCGCAGCGTGGTGGAACAGATCCTCGCTCACTATGGCATGGCACTGCTGACATGGCGTCCCGTCCCAATTAATCTCGACGCGCTCGGCGAAAGCGCACGCGAGTCATGCCCGGTGATCGAGCAGGCTCTGATTGCCCGCCCTCCCCATAACCATACGGCGCCAAACGCCTATGAGCGCGCTCTATACCTTGCCCGCCGCACGATCGAAGCCGAAGCGCGCGCTCATCGCCTGGAAGGATTCTCCATTCCTTCTCTGTCGAGTCGGACGCTGGTTTACAAGGGGTTGCTGGTTGCACCAGCGCTGCCTGAGTTCTATGATGATCTGCGCGATCCGCTGTATGAGACCGCGATTGCGCTCTACCATCAGCGCTACTCAACCAATACCTTCCCGACATGGGAACGTGCGCAGCCGTTCCGCATGCTGTCGCACAACGGCGAAATCAATACGCTGCGCGGCAACATCACCTGGATGCAGGCGCGTGAGGCCGAGTGGCGCCGCGCTGCCGCCTCTGCTCAACAACCTGCACTGATCGAAGCAGCCATCGATGGCGACCCGCTGGCGATGGCGCTCAGCGCGGCCACGATCGGTCCAGTCGTCGATACCAGCGGCAGCGACTCGGCAATGCTCGATAATGTGCTCGAGCTGCTCGTCATGGGCGGGCGCGATATTCGCCATAGCCTGACGATGCTCGTTCCTGAAGCCTGGGAGCGGGTGCACGATATGGCGCCGCCCCGGCGCGCGTTCTATCAGTATCACGCCGGGATGATGGAACCGTGGGACGGTCCGGCTGCGCTGGCGTTCTGCGATGGTCAGGTGGTCGGGCTGGCGCTCGACCGCAATGGGTTGCGCCCGGCGCGCTACCTGCTCACCGACGACGGCCTGGTGATCTGCGGATCAGAAGCAGGCGCCGTGTCGATTGACGAGTCGCGCATCATCCGAAAGGGCAAGGTCGGTCCCGGGCAGATGATTGCTGCCGATCTGCGCACAGGGCGCTTTGAGGAAAATGATGACATCCGCAGTCGGCTCGCCGCCCGACAGCCGTATGCCGAAT
The DNA here is from genome assembly GCA_025055265.1 of Roseiflexus sp. GTDB lineage: Bacteria > Chloroflexota > Chloroflexia > Chloroflexales > Roseiflexaceae > Roseiflexus. The sequence goes on along the minus strand of JANWXL010000234.1, from coordinate 4,587 downwards.
GGCTCAAACGCCACATGCGCGTGCTGGCGCCTGCCGGTGCGCCGCGCGTCAGCGAACCGGACGAGCCGGAAAGCCGATCCTCGCGCGAGAGCAAATCGGCATTGCTCGGCGAGTTGCAACGCGCCTTCGGTTACACTGCCGAGGAACTCGCGGTTGTGCTCAAGCCAATGCTGCGTGATGGGATGGAACCGGTCGGATCAATGGGCGATGATACGCCGACCGCTGTTCTTGCAGACCGCCCGCGTCCGCTCTACAACTACTTCAAGCAGCGCTTCGCGGAAGTGACCAACCCGCCGATCGATCCGATCCGCGAAGAACTGGTGATGTCTCTCTCGTTCAGCCTCGGTCGGCGCGGCAACCTGTTGCTCGAGACGCCAGAACACGCGCACCTGCTGCGCCTCGCTAGCCCGGTGCTGAACAATGAGCATCTGGCGATGCTGCGCGATCTGAGCGACCCGGCATTCGCCACAACGACGCTGGACGCGACGTTCGTGGCCGATGATGGCGTTCAGGGCATGATCGCGGCGCTCGACCGTCTGTGTCGTGAGGCGGAAGAGGCGATTGCCGCCGACAAGGTTATTCTGATCATCAGTGACCGCGGCGTTGATGAGCAGCGGGCGCCGATCCCGGCGCTCCTGGCGCTCGGCGCGGTGCATCAGCACCTCATTCGCATCGGCCTGCGCACGGCGGTGAGCCTGGTCGTCGAAAGCGGCGAACCGCGCGAAGTTCACCATCTGGCGTGCCTCGTCGGCATGGGCGCAGAGGCGGTCAACCCGTACCTGGCGCTTGCCACTGTGCGTGCGCTTGCTGTTGAACGTGATGAGGTGCGCGGCAAGGCGTCCGAAGCGCACGACCGCCGCACCGCCGGCGAGCTGGCGGACGAAGCCGAGCAGAACTATATCCACGCGCTCGAAAAGGGGCTGCTCAAGGTGATGTCCAAGATGGGCATTTCGACCGTGGATAGTTACTGCGGCGCCCAGATCTTTGAGGCAGTCGGTCTGGCGAATGAGGTGATTGAACGCTGCTTCGCAGGCATTCCCGCCCATCTTGGCGGTCACGGCTTCCGCAAACTGGCCGCCGATGTGCTCGAACATCACGAGGCGGCGTTCTCCAATCGCCTGCCCGCGCTCGCCGGACGCGCCTCACTGCCGCATCCAGGCTACTACAAGTTCAAGAAGGACGGCGAATATCACGCCTTCTCGCCAGCGGTCGTCCATGCGCTGCAGCGCGCCGCCAACGGCGGCAGCTACGCTGATTATCTGGCGTACAGCAAACTGGTGCACGACCGTCCACCGGTCGAACTGCGCGACCTGCTCGAGATTGTTCCGCCTGAAGAGCGGAGCGCTGGACCGCGACAACCCGTTCCGATCGATGAAGTCGAGCCGATTGAGGCAATTGTGCGCCGCTTCTCGACGGCTGCGATGTCGCACGGGTCAACCAGCATCGAAGCGCACGAAACGCTGGCGATTGCAATGAACCGCCTCGGCGGCATGAGCAACTGCGGCGAAGGCGGCGAGGACCCGGAACGCTACCACAACGAACGCAACAGCACGATTAAGCAGGTCGCCTCCGGTCGCTTCGGCGTCACCCCGGCCTATCTGGCGTCGGCGCTGGAGTTGCAGATCAAAATGGCGCAGGGGTCCAAGCCCGGCGAAGGCGGTCAAATTCCGGGCATCAAGGTCTCGGAAGAGATTGCGCGCATCCGGCATACAACCCCTGGCGTGACGCTGATCTCGCCGCCGCCGCACCACGACATTTATTCGATCGAAGACCTGGCCGAGCTGATCCACGACCTGAAAAACGCCAACGAACACGCCCGGATCAGCGTGAAACTGGTGGCCGAGGTGGGGGTCGGCACCATCGCCGCCGGCGTGGCCAAGGCGCATGCGGATGTCGTGCTCATCAGCGGCCACGACGGAGGCACCGGCGCGTCGCCACTCTCCTCGATCAAGCACGCCGGCGCGCCCTGGGAGCTGGGCCTGGCCGAAACGCAGCAGACACTCGTGCTGAACAACCTGCGCTCGCGCATTTATGTCGAGACCGATGGCCAGCTCAAGACCGGCCGTGACGTGGCCATCGCGGCATTGCTCGGCGCCGATGAATTCGGCTTCGCCACCGCGCCGCTCGTCGCCATGGGCTGCATTATGATGCGGGTGTGCCACTTGAACACCTGTCCGGTGGGCGTCGCCACGCAAGACCCGCGGCTGCGCGAGAAGTTTCCCGGCAACCCCGAGCACGTGGTGAACTTCTTCCGCTTCGTCGCCCAGGAACTGCGCGAGATCATGGCCAGACTCGGATTCCGCACCCTCAACGAGATGATCGGCCGCACCGACCGGCTCATCCCGTGGAAGGCAATCCACCATTGGAAGGCCAAAGGGCTGGACCTCACCAGCATCCTGTATCAGCCCGCGGTGGGGCCGGAGGTTGGCCGCTTTCGCCAAATCGACCAGGACCACGGACTCGACAAGTCGCTTGACATGACCGTGCTGCTGGATTTGTGCAAGCCGGCCATCGAGCGGGGCGAACCCGTGCGCGCAGAGCTGCCCATCCGCAACGTGCATCGCGTCGTTGGCACCATCACCAGCAACGAAGTCACCAAAAAGTGGGGACCGGAGGGGCTGCCCGAGGACACCATCCATCTCAAATTCACCGGCAGCGCGGGGCAGAGTTTCGGCGCCTTTGTCACCCGCGGCATGACGCTCGAGCTGGAAGGCGACGCCAACGACTACCTGGGCAAGGGCCTCAGCGGGGGCAAGATCATCCTTTACCCGCCGAAAGGCTCCACTTTCCGCCCGGAGGAGAACATCATCACGGGCAATGTCGCCTTCTACGGCGCCACCAGCGGCGAGGCCTTCATTCGGGGCATGGCGGGCGAGCGCTTCTGCGTGCGCAACTCCGGCGTGCACGCGGTCGTCGAGGCGGTGGGCGACCACGGCTGCGAATACATGACCGGCGGCCGGGTGGTCGTGCTCGGCCCCACCGGTCGCAACTTCGCCGCGGGCATGTCCGGCGGCATCGCTTACGTGCTGGACGAAGCCGGCGATTTTGCAACGCGGTGCAACCAAGAGATGGTCTCCCTGATGCGGCTCACCGACCCGGATGAGATCGAAGACCTTTGGAAACTGATCCAGCGGCACCAGACCTACACCCACAGCGAGCGGGCGGCAAGGGTTCTGGCGAACTGGGACGCCGTGGTGCCGCAGTTCGTCAAAGTGCTGCCGCGCGACTACAAACGCGTGCTGGACGCCCTCAAAAAGGTCAAAGAGCAGGGCTTGAGCGGCGAGGAGGCCATCATGGCCGCCTTCGAGGAAAACGTCAAAGACGTGGCCCGCGTGGCGGGGAACTAGAGTTTCGGCCAGCCCCACCGCGCGCACCCGACCCGATGAAAGTGGCGGTTCAACCAAGAATCTGGACTGATCAGGAGCTGATGGCTCTCGACGGCAAGGACGGCCGCAAACACGAGGTGTGGCACGGAAAGATTGTGACCATGCCTCCTGCCGGAGCCGAACATGAGGACGTAATTGCGCGGTTGCTGACCGCAATCGGCTCTCACGTTTACGCCAACAAACTCGGCCGCGTTTATGACGGCCAGACCAGCTTTCGCCTGGGCCTGGAGTTCTGTTTGTCGCCCGACCTCAGTTTCGTGAGCCACGCCCGACTGGCGCTCATCCTGCCGTCCAAAGATAAACTCTTCCACGGCGCACCCGACCTGGCAGTGGAGGTCCTTTCGCCGTCTGACTCGATCACCCGGACCGAGGAAAAGCTGGCGCGCCTGCTCACGCACGGCACGCGGCTCGCCTGGCTGATCTCGCCGAGACAGGGCTGGGTGCGCGTGTATCGTCAACCGGGGCGCTTTGAGTTGCTCCGTCCCGGCCGCTTCCTGACCGGCCACGCGGTTCTCCCGGGTTTTAGGTACGCCGTGGCCAGGCTGTTTATAAACACTTTCCCCGAATAAAGACCGTCAATCCTGAGTTCGACCGAATGGGCAAACCAACCGGCTTCATCGAATACTTGCGCGAACTGCCGCTCGATCGGGCGGCCCTCGAGCGCATCAAGGACTGGAACGAGTTTCATCTGCACTTCGACGAAAAGAAACTTCGCCAGCAGGGCGCGCGCTGCATGGACTGCGGCATTCCGTTCTGCCACACGGGCACGTTGCTCAATGGCATGGCCAGCGGCTGCCCGATCAACAACCTCATTCCGGAGTGGAATGACCTGGTCTATCGCGGCCTCTGGCGCGAAGCGCTCGAACGGCTCCACAAAACCAACAATTTCCCCGAGTTCACCGGCCGGGTTTGCCCCGCCCCGTGCGAAGGCTCCTGCGTGCTCGGCCTGACCTCGCCGCCGGTCACCATCAAAACCATCGAGTGCGCCATCGCCGATCACGGTTGGGAGCACGGCTGGATCGTGCCCGAGCCGCCCAGGGTGCGGACCGGGAAAAAGGTTGCCGTCGTCGGCTCCGGCCCGGCCGGCCTGTGCGCCGCGGCGCAACTGAACAAAGCCGGCCATTGGGTCACCGTGTTCGAGCGGGCCGATCGCCCCGGCGGACTGCTGACCTACGGCATCCCCAACAAGAAACTCGACAAG
>JANWXL010000170.1 GCA_025055265.1 Roseiflexus sp. | reverse complement strand
TCATACTCTCTGCTGTTACAGAGCATCGCCACACTGTGGCGTTTCTCGTGACAGCCGATACTATAGCACGACATTAAGAGCGTGTCAAGTTCCTTGACGTGCCATCCGCTCGCCCCGGATATCGGCTATAATGCATCCTATGGAGTTTGAGAAAATAATCCGGTATTGCCTGGTCTAGCCCGCGCAGGCGGGCTTCGCAACCGTAGCCCGCGATCTTAGGCGCCGGGCAAGCAAGTGGGCGCATAGCGGAATATTCCGTCAAAAACCATAAGATGCCCGCAATCGGTGATTTTGACGCTGCCAGCAGTGCAAGCGCATTGCCATGCAACAGGTTCGGTCAATGGACGCAACTCTATCGCATACGCTCCGCAACGGGATGCTCGTACTGATACGCGAGGCGCATAGCGCTCCGCTCGCTACGAGCTGGCTCTGGTATCGCGTCGGCGCGCGCAATGAGACCCCAGGCGTCACCGGGGCTTCGCATTGGGTCGAGCATATGCTTTTCAAAGGGACGCCGCGCATTCCCGGACGCGATCTCGACCGCCTGATTGCACGCAATGGAGGGACGTTCAACGGCTTTACCGCGCACGATTTCACCGCCTACTTCGAGACATTGCCCGCCGACCGGATCGAACTTGCGCTTCAGATCGAGTCCGACCGCATGGTCAATGCGCTATTCGAGGAAGAGGAAGTCGAGCACGAGCGCACAGTCATTCTGGCGGAGCGCGAGGGTCACGAAAATGATCCTGAGTGGTGGCTCAATGAAGCAGTTATGACTACCGCATTTCAGGTTCATCCGTACCGCAACGAGGTGATCGGTTCGCGCGACGATCTGCTGGCGCTGACTCGCGACCGACTGTTTGCCCATTACCAGACGTTCTATCGACCGAATAATGCGGTGCTCGTGGTGGTCGGCGATGTTGATGCACCCGCATTGATGTCTCGCATTGAACATTACTTCGGCGACCTGCCAGCCGGACCGCCGCCGCCGCCGGTCTCCTGGCGCGAACCTGAGCAGCACGAGGAGCGTCGCGTGGTGGTGCGCCGACCAGGACCGGCGCAGTATGTTCAGATGGCGTATCACGCGGTTGATTGCCGTAGTCCCGATTTTGCGCCGCTGCTCGTGCTCGATGCAGTGCTTTCGGGCGCAAAATCGCCCGCTTTCGGCGGCGGCGCGCAGACGAACCGGAGCGCCCGTTTGTATCGCGCTCTGGTGGAGACGCGCCTCGCTGCCTACGCTTCCAGCAGTTTCCGCCCCGCCCGCGATCCGCACCTGTTCGAGTTTCACGCGATGGTGCAGGAAGGCCGCTCTGCGGAAGAAGTGGAGCGCGCGCTGCTCACTGAAGTTGCCATGCTCCAGGAGAATGGTCCTCGACCCGATGAGATGACCAAGGTGATTAAACAGATGCGCGCACAGATCGCGTATGCGCAAGAGAGCGTGACGAACCAGGCGCTGATGCTTGGGATGTGGGAGATGCTTGACCGCTATGCTCGCGCTGATACGCTGCTCGATGAGATTGCAGCGGTTCAGGCTGAGGATGTGCGGCGCGTTGCGCAGACTTACCTGACCGAACGACGGAGAACGGTCGGGCATTTTATTCCGCTCTGAAGTCATTGCTTTATGCGCACACAAAGGCGCACAGGCACAGAGGTTCCGCATATGAAATCCGCCTGTGATGGCTCGCCCTTATGTGATAACGTATTGGGGCTGAATGTCAGAACGGTTCGAACATGAATCAGTTTCCTTCCAATCGCGCCAGTACGATTGCAACAGCGATCCGCCATACGCTGCCGAATGGCATGGTGGCGCTGGTGCAACGCAACCCGACAGCGCCAACGGTCAGCGTCTATGGTGAGGTGCTCGCTGGCGCCGTTCACGAGCCTGCTGAGAAGAACGGCGTGGCTGCATTTACCGGCGCCGCGCTGATCCGCGGCACGAACCGGCGCAGGTTTCAGGAGATCGTTGCTGCCACCGAAGCGGTTGGCGCAAGTGTCAATGCAGGCGGTGGATTGCATTCCACTGGCTTTGCCGGACGGTCGCTCAACGAGGATGTGGCGCTGATCCTCGATATTCTGGCGGATATGCTGCGCGCGCCTTCTTTTCCCCAAGAAGAAATCGATCGTCTGCGCGGTCAATTCCTGATGATGTTACGCGAGCAAGAGCAGGACACCTCAGTGCGTGCATCGCGTGCGCTGCGGTCGCTCATGTTTCCGCCAGCCCATCCTTACAGCCGTCTCAGCAGCGGCACGATTGAAACCATCTCGGCGTTGACGCGCGAGGACCTGGTGCGTTTCCACGCGCTGTACCATCCGGCAGCGACGACGATTGCCGTGGTCGGCGATGTTGAACCCGCTGAGATCATTGATTTGATCGAGCAATTCTTCGGCGACTGGCAGGCGCCTGGCGATCCGCCGCAGGTGACGCTGCCCGATCCGCAGCCGCTGCCTGACTGTCCGCGCGTCGACGTTGCGCTCGAAGGGAAGAGTCAGACCGACATTATCTGGGCGGTGCATGGACTTGATCGACGCTCGCCGGACTACTACGCCGCGAGTGTCGCAAATATGATTCTGGGACGCATTGGTATTGGCGGACGCCTCGGCGAGCGAGTGCGCGAAGAGCAGGGGCTTGCCTATTACTGCGGCAGCAGCCTCGACGCCGACCTCGGCGCCGGTCCGTGGGCGGCGATGGCTGGGGTGAATCCGGCGCATGTTGAACGGGCAATCGAGGCGATCATTGCTGAAATCAAACAGTTCGCGGCTGAAGGACCGACAGAACAGGAACTTGCCGATGCACACGACTTTATGACCGGCAGCCTGGCGATCAGTCTCGAAACCAATGATAGTATCGCCGGTACGCTGCTGGGCATTGAACGGTATCAGTTGGGTCTCGATTATGTCGAGCGCTACCCATCGATCATCCGCAGCATCGACCGGGAGCAGGTCGTTGACGTCGCGCGCCGTTACCTGGCAACCGACGATTATGTGGTGGTGACCGCTGGTCCAGCGGCAGAGGGATAGAAGTCCCTTAGAACGATGTGAGCCCATCACATCCGAACAGCGACAGACTCTGACGCGCACCCATCATCCACGCCTGCCTCATATTACGTATAATTTGCGCGAGGTCCCGCCCTTCCATTTGCACACTGCGCCCTGTGTGCGCAAGGAGCCATCGTTTGTCTGGCAAAGAGTTTACGGTCACCGGCGCCTACACGTATGATCATCGCTCGCCGGTGCGCTGGGTCTGGTCGCATGTGATGCGCTACCCGTGGCTGCCGGTCGCCTTCGTCGTCACGGTGATCGGCATGGCGGCGCTGCAAAGCTGGAGCGCCGTGCTGGTCGGCAATGCCTTCGATGCCGTCGTCGGCGGCATTACACTGGAACAGTTGACGCGATTGGCGCTGATCATTCTGGGGGTGCGGGTCGCCTTCGGGGTGATCGATCTCGCCAATAGTTTTGTAGTGCAACTGCTGGCGCAACTGACGGAGCGCAACACCCGCGAGGAATTGTATATCAGTCTGCTTGGCAAGAGCCTGACGTTCCATAATCGTCAGCGCACCGGCGACATTATGGCACGGGCGACGAATGATGTGCAGCAGATCAACTCGATGATCAATCCGGGGATCAGTCTGATCCTCGAATCGCTGGTCAGTCTGACGGTTCCGCTGATTGCCATCACCACTATTCACCCGCAGTTGCTGATCGCGCCATTGCTGTTTCTCGTCAGTTTCGCCTGGGCGCTGCGGCGCTACAACAATCAACTGAAGCCGGTCGCCGGGGCGCTGCGCCAGCAGTTCGGCGTGCTGAACGCCAGGCTTGCCGAGACGGTCAGCGGCATTGAGGTGGTGAAGGGGTACGCCCAGGAACCGGCGGAGGAGCGCAAGTTCTCTGCCAATGCGCGCCGCTACCGTGACCTGTTTGTGCGCGAGGGAAGCGTTCAGGCGCGATATCTGCCGCTGCTGCTCTATGGCGTAATGCTTGGTCTTGCGTTTGGTCACGCGCTGCTGCTCTGGCGCGCTGGTGAGATTTCCGTCGGCCAGATCATCGGGTATATGGGGTTGCTGGAGGTGTTGCGCTTCCCAACGTTCATTTCACTCTTTACGTTCTCGCTGGTGCAACTTGGCATTGCCGGCGCCGAACGGATGCTCACCACCATTACCGCGAAGACTGAACTCGATGAGAATGTCGGCGGGTACAGCGCGCCAATGCAGGGCGAGATCCGCTTCGAGAATGTCAGTTTCGGGTACGACGCTGCGGCTGCGCAAAACACTGCCAGCAACGCAAAACGGTCGGCGCTGGTGCTGCGCAACATCACCTTTACTGCGCGCCCCGGCGAGACGATTGCGATCGTGGGGCAGACCGGAGCGGGAAAAACGACCCTGACGCGACTGGTCAACCGGATCTATGACGCAACCGAAGGGCGTGTGCTGATCGACGGGGTTGATGTCCGCGAGTGGAGTCTCGATGCGCTGCGCTCGCAAATTTCGACCATCGAGCAGGATATTTTCCTCTTCTCGCGGACTATCGCTGAAAATATTGCATTCGGCGCAGCAGGCAACGCCACTCGTGAGGAGATTGAGTGGGCGGCGCGGCAGGCGCAGGCGCACGATTTCATTATGTCGTTCCCGGATGGATACGACACCATCATCGGCGAACGCGGCATGACCCTCTCTGGCGGGCAGCGCCAGCGTATCGCCATCGCCCGTGCGTTTCTGACAAACCCGCGCATTCTGATCCTCGATGACTCGACCAGCGCAATCGACAGTGCGACAGAAGATCAGATCCAACGCGCGATGCGTCGTATTCTCACAGGACGAACGACGCTGTTGATTACACACCGCATTTCGCAGATCCGCTGGGCGGATCGGATTCTGGTGCTGAAGAATGGTGAACTGGTCGCTCAGGGAACACACGATGAACTGCTCGAAACGAGCGAGGCCTACCGTCGTATTTTTCTGCGCTACGACGCAGGACATACCGCCGCCGTCGCGGTTCGCCGCAGGCGGCAGGAGGACGTATGACTCTGGAACATCGCCATATCCGGCTGGAAGGCGCGCACAATGTGCGTGATGTCGGCGGCTACCCGACCCTGGACGGGCGAATGACGCAGTGGCGCCGGTTGCTGCGCGCCGATAGTCTGCATCGCCTGACCGCCGAAGATCAGCAGCGACTGCGCGACTATGGCGTGCGCACGATCATCGATCTGCGGCTGCCATTTGAGGTGAAGCATAACCCGAATGTGTTCGCCAGGGCGGATGATGTGCGCTATGTCAATCTGCCGCTGATCACCGAGCGGAGTGAAACCAGCATCGAGTCGCGGGCGCGCTCAGTTGCTGAATTGTACCGGTTGATGCTGGAGGAATGCCAGGAACCGATCCATCGGACGCTGGCGACGATGGCTGAGGCGGAGGCGCCGGTGCTGGTCCATTGCTTCGTCGGCAAGGATCGCACGGGGCTCATTACGGCGCTGGCATTAGGCGCGGCGGGCGTGCCAGCCGAGACGATCGCCGACGATTACGCTCTGAGCGCGCCGCTCACGGTATCGCTGATCGCCGAAATTCGCGCGACACTGATCCGACTGGGATATGACACCGCGCGGTTCGACCGTCTCTCGCCAGCGCCGCGCGAGGCGATGATTGCGACGATAACGTACCTGAATGAGCGATATGGCGGCGTCGAGGCATACCTCGCTTCTATCGGGTTGACCGCTGCACAGCGCGAAGGTCTGCGGCGATTGTTGTTGACATGACAGGCTGAAGGTTGAAGGTGGGAAGGTAAAGCAAGGCGAGAGGCGAGAGGCAAGAGGCGAGAGGGTGACAGGTCCACAGGTGAAGCCAGGCGAGAGGCAAGAGGCGAGAGGGGTGCAGGTGCGAAGGTGAAGCCGGGCGAGAGGCGAGGGGCAAAGGGCGAGAGGGGGCAGGTGCGAAGGTGAAGCCAGGCGAGAGGCAAGAGGCGAGAGGGTGACAGGTACACAGGTGAAGCCAGGCGAGGGGCAAGAGGCGAGAGATGAGAGGCGAAAGGTGAGAGGCATGAGGCGAGAGGTGAGCAGGCGGCAGATGGGCAGTGGACAGTGGGC
>JANWXL010000152.1 GCA_025055265.1 Roseiflexus sp. | reverse complement strand
GCCAGGCGATCCACAAACGCACGGCCAGACCCAGGAGAATGCCGGTGAGCAGTAGTCGCTTCTCGAAAGAGTGAATGTGTGTCATCGCCGATATTAGCGCACCAAGGTGCGCGGAAAACTGTGCGTACCGAGACGTCGCTGTGGATGCGCTGAATGACTTCCGCCAGCATCGGGGCGACCGTCAGAATGCGCAGGCTAGGTGAGGCCCATCGTTCATTCAAAACAACTCAAGCGTACCGGTAGTCGGATCGGCGGCAAATTCGGTAATTCCCACATACCCATTTCGTAACGTCCGTTCGATATCACTGGTCGTACAATTGCCCAGGCGCAGCCAGATAATCTTCGGCGGAAAGCCAAGCAACACGCTTATATCGCTAAAATCGGAGTCCTTAGTAACGATAATGTAGCCGTGCGTCTGAGCGTACTGCCAGACTGTTCTATCGTCGGCTGTATCGAGACCGACCATGGAAACATGACTGGCATTTGGGTAGAGATCGGAAAGAGAACGCACCAGACGCGGCGAAATGTTATGATCGAAAAGCAACTTCATGCGTGCGCAACGAGCAGTTGCCGTTCCCTATCGGCGGCATAGCTCAGGCAAGCCTGAATATCCTCCTCTGTCAGATAGGGGAAATCTGCGAGTATCTCCTGCGGCGTCATTCCAGCGGCAAGATAAGAGAGCACATCATAGACGGTGATGCGCATCCCGCGAATTGTCGGCTTGCCGCTGCGTTTGCCTGGTTCGAGAGTGATAATGGTGCGATAGGACGCGCCCATGACAGCCTCCTCGCCTCAACCAACCCGCGCCTCCGGCTCACGCTTCATAACTGGCGTGTATTGTATCACGCCTCACACAATTAGAGGCGCAGGGCAAGGCGCTTCTGTTCGTCGTCCTCGATGGCGAACCCGTCGCCATTCTCGCTGCTGCCGATACGCTCCGCCCCGCAGCGCCTGCCGCCCTCGCCAAACTGTGCACCTTCGGCACCAACTGCTTGACGGCGGTCTGCTATCTGGTCGGTCTGACCCTGGCCGCTCTGGGCGTCCTGCCGCTGACGCTTGCCGCCGCCCAATCGCTGCTGGATGATGTGGGCATCCTTGCCAATTCAGCGCGGCTTTGCCGCATCCTGCCGCCTTCTTGCCTCCCTCCCTCCTTTCTCCCACCCCCTTTGCCCTCACAAGTGTAGAGTTTTTGGGTACGATGGAAGTTTTCCGCGTCCTGATGCCCTGTTTCCCCTCATCCCCCCAGCCCCCTTCTCCCACAAGGGGAGAAGGGGGAGTCAAGGCGTCCTGATGCCCGAAGCAGACAGTCAGCACGAGGGGATTGCCATAAAAATCTACACTTGTGAGCATCCCCCCTCCCCCCTTCTCCCACGAGGGAAGAAGGGGGAGGGCGCGCGTCCTCGCGCCCAAAACGGTCGATGCAGCGCACGGGCATGCCGGAAACATCGACACTTGCGCGCAGGCGCGCGGGGAAGGCGCGCTCAATGCTGCCGCCGCTCAGCGCGCCAGTGTGCGCGGCGGGAAGATCGTATGCACCGAGACGCCGCTGTGGATGCGCTGAATGACTTCCGCCAGCATCGGGGCGACCGTCAGGATGCGCAGGCCGGGCCACGCCTTCTCTGCTGGCACCGGCAGCGTATCGGTCGTCACCAGTTCGCGGATGGGGCTGGCGCGCAGGCGTTCCGCCCCATCACCGCCGAGCACCGGATGCGCGACCGCCGCATAGACCTCGCGCGCACCGTGGCGCTCCAGCAGTTCTGCGGCGCTCACGAGCGAGCGCCCGGTGTTCACTTCATCGTCCACCAGGATGCAGCGCCGCCCGGCGACATCGCCAATCAACGAAATGGCGGCGATGCCATTCTCGCTCTCGGCGTCGGCGCGCGCCGGGTGACGTTTTTCGACGATCGCCAGCGGCGCGCCGAGCATTTCGGCGAAGTTGCGCGCCCGCTTGGCAAACCCGATGTCCGACGACACTACTGTGACATCGTTCCAGCCGCGCTCGCGGAAGTAGCGCACCAGCAGCGGCATGCTGCTCAACTCATCGACGGGGATGCTGAAGAACCCCTGAATCTGACCAGCGTGCAGGTCAATCGTAACTACCTGCTGCGCGCCGGCAACCTGAATCATATCGGCGAGCAGTCGCGCTGTGATCGGCACACGCGGCTGGTCGCGCTTGTCGGTGCGCCCGTAGGCGTAGAACGGCAGCACCGCCGTCACTCGCCCGGCGGATGCGCGTTTGCATGCGTCGAGCATGATCAGCAGTTCGAGAATGCGATCGCTCAATGGCGACGCCAGCGACTGAATGACAAACACATCCTTCTCGCGCACGCTTTCATTCAGGCGAACGAAGATGTTCTCATTGGCGAAGCGGGTAATCGTCACATCCCCCAGACGCACCCCCAGGCGACCGCAGATAGCCTGCGCCAGCGCCGGGTTGCCGTTTCCCGAAAGAATGCGAAGCTCATCAAAGCGACTGCTCATAAGCCCCTCCTGGCGCACTCGTATCCAACGCGCAGCGACGGGCGTATTGTAGTCCAACCATTCGCTGCGATCAACGTGGTACAATGGCAGTGTTCCACGCACTGGCGCAGTGCGGCAGTGCAGCCGCGCTGCATGGGAGGGCGTCATGCAGTACACACGTCTTGGTCGCACCGGGCTCCGCGTAAGCCGACTCTGCCTCGGCACGATGAATTTCGGTCCGCGCACGGTCGAACAGTTGAACGGCAGCCTGCGCGCTCTGGAGATTTCGCTGAGCGACGAGGCGCTGGCGCGGCTTGACGCCATCTGGCCCGGTCCGGGCGGACCAGCGCCGGAAGCGTATGCCTGGTAATGACCAGTCAGGAGCGCTCTATGACTCTACGCTTCTCACGTCCTCGCCTGATCGACGAGACCGATCCGCGGTACCGCGCGCACGTCGAGCAGATGAAACTGCTGCGCAGCAATCAGCGCGCCATCCGCCCGCCGCGCGCGCGCGACCTATTCGGCGGCGAGGCGGAAGCGGCGCTCCGCGACTGGCTGGCGCAGCAGATCACACTTTCCGAGCGGCGCATTGTCGAATACCTGGAACATCGCGGACGGCAGGCGGTCACCAAATATCGGGAACTCGACGCGGTATGGATCCCTGACCCGAAGACGATCCATGTCTTTGAGATCAAAGCCAGCATGAAGGCTGCCAGCCTGCGCCGCGCCATCCGTCAACTGCGCGACACGCAGACCATTCTGCGCATGCTGTTCCCCCGCGTCCACACCACGATCCTGCTGGTCGATACCGGCATTCCGCAGACGCCGGAAGAGGCGGCGGCGCAACTCGCCGAATGGATCGCCCGGCATCCGGAGCGCCAGCCGCCGACTGAACCGCCGCCGACGCTCACCGATGTTCTGGCGAATCTGCCGCAGGTGCACCAGGCGGACTCACTCGCAACACTGCCAGACAACCCCGACCTCGTCGGGTTGATCCGGTTCTCCGTGGACGACATCATCGCACTGGCGGGGGCTGAAAACCTTCATCTCGACTGGGACGAGGACGAAGAGGAGGAAGAGGAGGCAGACGCCGAGCCCGGCGAGACAGCGCGGTATGTCTACTCCTCCGAGTCAGAATCGGACGAGGAGGACAACCCGTTGGCGGCGGCGTTGCGGAAGGCGTTGCAGGACCGCGAGAAGCAATAATAAACCACACTCCCGCGTGTGTAGAGGCGTCGCAATGGGTAAAGCCGTTGCATTGGGTAAAGCCGTTGCAATGCAACGGCTCTACGACACATCGGGGGATCATCTGCGCCTAATGCCCGGAGCTGTGCTCCTTCTTCTGCGCCTCGATCAGCGCCTGCATCAGGTGCGGCGGCACGTCCTCGTAGTGGTCGAACGTCATCGAGAAGCGCCCGCGCCCCTGCGTCAGCGACCGCAGATCGGTCGCGTAGCGCAGCACCTCGACCAGCGGCGCCTGCGCGGTGATCGTCGTGCGCCCGCCCTCTGCCGGCATCATGCCCAGCACACGCCCGCGACGGGTGTTCATGTCGCTGATAACGTCACCGGCGTACTGCTCCGGCACGGTGATCTCAAGCTGGTAGATCGGCTCCATGATCGTCGGGTTCGCCTTTTGCGCTGCGATCTTGAACGCTTCGTGGCCGGCGATCTGGAACGCGATGTCCTTGCTGTCCACCGGGTGCATCTTGCCGTCGAACAGTTCAACGCGCACATCGACCATCGGGTTGCCGGAGATGATCCCTTCCGCCATTGCAGCGCGCACCCCCTTCTCGACCGACGGGATGAACGCTTTGTCGATGACCCCGCCGACGATTGAGTTGACGAATTCGAGCGGATCGGCGCGATTCGGATCAGGCGGGAGCGGCTCAATGCGAATGCTCACATCGGCGAACTGCCCGGCGCCGCCGGTCTGCTTCTTGTGACGGTACTGCGCTTCGGCTTTGCCGCGAATCGTTTCGCGGTAAGGCACGCGCGGCAGGTCGAGTTCGACGTCCACGCCAAACTTGCGCTTCATGCGCTCGACGATGATCTGCAGGTGTGACTCGCCCTGCCCGGACAGCAGGCTTTCACCTGTGATCGGGTCGCGCGAAACGCGCAGGCTTGGATCTTCCTCGACGATGTTGTGGAGCGCATTGCTGAGTTTATCGAGATCAGCGCGCGTTTTGGGCTTGACCGTCGCCGTAAACGCTGGCGCCGGGAACGTGATCGGCGCCAGTTGCAGCGGTCGGTCGCGTGAGCAGAGGGTGTCGTTGGTGCTGACGTCGCCGAGTTTGGCGGCCACCCCGATGTCGCCGGGACCGATCAGCGCAATAGGGGTCTGTTCTTTGCCGCGCACCATGTAGAGTTGCCCGATTCGCTCCTCCTTCCCTGTCCGCGGGTTGAAGACCGTCGAGTTGGCGCTCAATTCGCCGCTGAACACGCGAATGTATGACATCTTGCCGTAAGGATCGACAATCGTCTTGAACACCAGTGCGCTGAGCGGTTCGGACGCTGCCGGCTTTAGAGTGACATCCCTGCCGGAGATCAGGTCGCGCGCCTGCACCGGCTTGCGCGCCGCTGAGGGAATGCTATCGAGAATGCCGTTGAGCAACTGCGCCATGCCCGCCACCTGCAACGCCGACCCGCAGAAGACCGGCACAATTGAGCCATTGGCGATTCCTGCGCGAAGCCCCTGGTTCAGTTCTTCCTGGGTCAACGCATCGGCGCCGCCTTCGAGATATTTCTCGATCAGGTCATCGTTCGTGGCAGCGATCCGATCAACCAGCTTTTCGCGCCACTCCTGTTCCAGGTCGATCAATTCCGGCGGAATGTCAGCCTCGACGAAACCGCCGTCATGCTTCTCGGAGATCATCCAGGCGCGCTGACGGCGCAGCGAGATGATTCCAGCAAATTCGCGCTGCTCGCCAATCGGCAGCTGCATGGGCACCACCGCTTCATCGAGAATCCGCCGCGCCTGCTCAATGCAGCGGAAGAAATTGGCGTTGTCGCGGTCGAGCTTGTTGATGAACAGCAGGATCGGCACGCCAGCCTTGCGCGCCATCTCCCACGCCAGTTCCGTCCCGACCTCGACGCCGCCAGCCGCGTCGATCACGATGATTGCGCCATCAATCACGCGCATTGCAGCGGCCATTTCGCCAACCAGGTCGGCGTAACCGGGAACGTCGATCAGATTAATCTTGTTATCATGCCACTCGACCGGCGCAACCGCCAGGTTGATCGACATGCGGCGTCGCTGCTCTTCCGGGTCGTAGTCCGAGACGGTATTCCCGTCTTCGACGCGACCCGCGCGGGAAATCGCCCTGGCGGTGAGCAGCAACGCCTCGGTCAGCGTTGTTTTCCCGCAGCCGCCATGGCCGAAGAGACCGATCGTGTGAATGAGGTCCGGTCCATATGCTCGCATGATGTCCTCCTCGACAGTCGTTGAACAGGAAGAGCGCCTGCCAGCGGGCAGCGCGCATCAGATACTTGCGGGGCGGAAATGTTGCACGATGAGGATAACCCGCCTTTCCAGGGATAGGTAGAAGGTTAAGTGGCAATTATACGCATTTTCACGGACGGGTCAACCGCTTCAATCCTTCTCTTCCGCCAGACCCAACGCCTCGCGCGCAGCAGCAACGACAAACAGCGACCCGGTGACGCAGATCAGGTCGTCAGGTGCGGCAAGGGCGTGAGCGTGCGCCAGCGCCTCCGCCGGATCGATCACGATGTCGATCGGCGCATCGCTGCGCACCAGCGGCGCGAACTGCTGGCGCAACTCGTGGAGCGCCACCAGCGCACGCGGATGGCGTGAGGCGGTCAGCACCAGCGCATCGACCGCTGGCGCCAGCGCCGGGATCATGCGCGCCAGGTCCTTGTCGCGCGAGGCGCCAAACACCACCACGCGCCTCCTGCCAGGAAACATACGGTTGAGCGACACGACGAATTGGTGGATCGACTCGCCGTTGTGCGCACCGTCGAGCACGATCGGCGGCGTTCCGTCGATGATTTCCATGCGTCCGGGCCAGCGCACTCCCGCGAGACCAGCCGCAATCGCCGCGTCGGTGATCGGCAGCCCGGCATCGCGCAGGATCAGCGCTGCACCCGTCGCCAGGCGCGCATTCACGATCTGGAAGGTTCCAGGAAGCGATGGCGCGATGTCGCGCTGGAAACGCTGCTGCGGTTCAATCTCCAGATAGTGCTCGACCGGGATGCGCCAGGGTCCAGGCTGGAACGGCTCGCCGGGAACGGCGCGATCCGTTGCTGTGTCACGTACAAGGTAGAGCGGCGCGCCAATCTCTGCGGCGCAGCGGATCAGCACGCCGAGCGCCTCTGGATGCTGCGGCGCACTGATCACAGGCGTGCCGGGTTTCATGACGCCTGCCTTTTCCCAGGCAATCTGAGCCAGCGTATCGCCGAGCAGGTCCATATGGTCATAACTGATCGGCGTGATGACGCTGAGGATCGGCGTGACGACCGCCGCGCTGTCGAACCGACCGCCGACGCCGACTTCCAGGATCGCCAGATCGACGTTGCGTTCGGCGAAGTAGCGCAGCGCCAGTGCGAAACCAATCGCAAACGTCACCGGCGCGCCGATTGGTCCGCTCACCATCGCCTCGACGATCGGCTGGATCGACTCGACAGCACGCACCAGTTCGTCGCGCGTGATCGGCTGGCGGTTCACCTGAATGCGCTCGCGGTAGGTGTGCAGGTGCGGCGATGTCCACAGACCGGTGCGCAACCCGGCGGCGCGCACCATCGCCTCCAGCAACGCCGCCGTTGAACCCTTGCCCTTCGTTCCGGCGACGATCACGGACGGCATCGCGTGCTGCGGATTGCCGAGCGCGGCGAGCAGTGCGCGGGTGCGCACCAGATTGAGCATCGGCGGCGGTCGCTGCGTTCCCTGCTGCCCGCCAATGAACGAGTAGAGATAATCGAGCGCCTGCTGGTAGTCCATACGTTCTCCGTTGCGAAGATGCGAGTTGACAGCATAACGCAGCGCGAGGGCAGCGTCAAGCGCCACGATTGAGACGACCGATTGTTGCTTGTGGGGGGTCACACAAAGGCACAGAGGCACAGAGAGCATGGGGGATATTATCTTCGCGCCTTCGTGCCTTTGTGTGAGCATGAAGCGGCTTACACAAAGGCGCAGAGAGAGCGGAAGCCTGATCATCTTCGTGCCTCTGCGCCTTTGTGCGATCCTTTCTATGCTCACGCAAAGGAGTAGAGACGCAAAGTCGAATCGATTTGGCTGCGCGAGCGGTACATGCTTTTGATGACGGGTTCGGACCTTGATTGTGAGAGGCGATTATGACAGAAAATGAGATCGGCAAGATCATCATTGATGCTGCTGTACGTCTGCATAGGGAGTTGGGTCCTGGATTGTTAGAAAGCGTCTATGAAGCGCTCCTTGCTCATCGTTTACGACAGGCTGGTCTCAAAGTAGCGCGGCAAGTCCCTGTAGTGCTTGAGTTCGATGGTATTCGCTTCGATGAAGGTTTTCGCGCTGATATGATTGTGGAGGACAAAGTCATCATCGAACTGAAGTCGGTCGAACGCATCAACCCGGCGCATAAAAAACAGGTGCTAACCTACTTGAAATTGACAGGCTTGAAGCTCGGTTATGTGCTCAACTTTGGCGCTGAAGTGATGAGAGATGGCATCTATCGTATTATTAATGGGCAGCTCGAGTGAATAGTTGATCCTCACACAGAGGCGCAAACGTACCTGGCTGATATGCTCTCACGGAGGCGCAAAGGCGCAGAGACTTGTTGATCTTTGCGCCTTCGTGCCTTTGTGTGCTGGCTGATATGCTCTCACGGAGGCGCAAAGGCGCAGAGACTTGTTGATCTTTGTGCCTTTTGATCTTTGCGCCTTCGTGCCTTTGTGTGCTGGCTGATATGCTCTCACGGAGGCGCAAAGGCGCAGAGACTTGTTGATCTTTGTGCCTTTTGATCTTTGCGCCTTCGTGCCTCTGTGTGCTGGCTGATATGCTCTCACGGAGGCGCAAAGGCGCAGAGACTTGTTGATTTTGTGCCTTCGTGCCTTTGTGTGCTGGCTGATACGCTCTCACGAAGGGTCAAAGGCGCAGAGACTTGTTGATCTTTGTGCCTTTTGATCTTTGCGCCTTCGTGCCTCTGTGTGCTGGCTGATACGCTCTCACGAAGGGTCAAAGGCGCAGAGACTTGTTGATCTTTGTGCCTTCGTGCCTCTGTGTGATCAAAGAATAGACTTACGCTTCTTGCCCAGACTTTCTTTTCGCGTTAGAATGCAGCTACACTGGTTGCTGACGAAATGGTGCATGGCATGACTGACCCATCCGCTCTCTCACACCACGACGGCATCCGCCTGGTGCGCGGTGCATGCCCCCACGATTGCCCCGATACCTGCGCGACGATTACCGAAGTGCAGGGCGATCGCGCGGTTCGGTTCTATGCCGATCCTGACCATCCATTCACACGCGGATGGCTCTGCGCGAAAGTGCGCCCTTACCTGGAGCGGGTGTACGCCCCCGACCGCCTGATCTACCCGCTGCGGCGCGTCGGTCCGAAAGGCGGCAACCGCTGGGAGCGCATCTCGTGGGATGCGGCGATGGATGAGATTGCAACCCGCTGGAAGGAGATCATCGCCCGCTACGGCGCGGCTGCCATCCTGCCCTACTCCTACAGCGGCACGCTGGGTCTGCTGCAGCTTGTGATCTGCAATGCGCGCCTGTGGAACCGGATGGGCGCCAGCGGTCTGCAACGCAGCATCTGCGGCGCAGCCGCCGAAGCCGCCGTCGAAGCGACCCTCGGCGCGCGCTGGTCGCCCGATCCGGCGGATGTGCTTCACAGCAACCTGGTGCTCATCTGGGGACACAACCCCGCCAGCACCGGTCCGCATTTCATGCCGTTTCTGCGCCAGGCGCAAAAGCGGGGTGCATACGTGGTGGTGATCGATCCGCGCCGCACCCTGACAGCCCGCAGCGCCGATGAGCATATCCGCCCGCGCCCGGCGACCGATGGCGCGCTGGCGCTCGGCATGATGCACATCATCTTCAGCGAAGGGCTGCACGACGAAGCCTGGCTCGAACAGCACACAATCGGCTGGCGCGACCTGCGCGACCGTGCTGCCACGTATCCGCCGGACCGGGTGGCCGCCATCACCGGCGTGCCAGCGGAGACGATCATTGCGCTTGCCCGCCGCTATGCGACGACGAAACCGGCGCTGCTGAAGACGGCGGATGGCGTGCAGCGCCACGGGAATGGCGGGCAGACCTTCCGCGCTCTCTGCTGCCTGCCTGCAGTCGTCGGGCAGTATGGCGTGCGCGGCGGAGGGCTGTCGTACAGTACGAGCGGGTACGTTCGCTGGGACGCCGAAGCCGTCGGTCATGCCTCGGAGTGCCCGCCAACGCTGCGTGTGGTGAACATGAACCGCCTTGGCGCCGCACTGACCGGCGAAGTCCGCGATCCGCCGATCATGGCGCTGTTTGTGTTCTGCGCCAATCCGGTCACATCCTCTCCCAACGCCGGGTTGATCGTTCAGGGTTTGCTGCGCGACGACCTGTTCACCGTCGTTCACGAGCAGTTCATGACTGATACGGCGCGCTACGCCGACATCGTCCTGCCCGCAACGACGCAACTGGAACACGTCGATCTGCACAAGGCGTATGGGCATCGCTATTTACAGTACAACCATCCGGCGATTCCGCCCCCCGGCGAGTGCAAGAGCAACTGGGATGTGATGCGCCTCCTGGCGCGCGCCATGGGGTATACCGAACCCTGGCTCCACGAAGACGCTGAACAGGCGATCCGCGGCGTGCTCGACGCCACCCGCGCCCGCAACCCCTTCCTCGAAGGCGTCACGCTGGAACGTCTCCAGGCAGAAGGCACGGTTCCGCTCCACTTTCCGCCAGGGCGCGACGTTCCCTTCGCCGACGGGCATTTCCCAACCCCGTCAGGAAAGGTGGAGTTGCGCTGCGACGCGCTGCGCGCGCACGGTCTCGATCCGCTGCCAGAGTATGTTCCGCCTGCTGAGTTTCGCGCGGCTGGCGACCTTTCGGGAAATGGGCATCCGCCGCCGCTCGTGCTGATCTCTGGCGCATCGCACCACTACGTTTCGTCGAGTTTCGCCAATCAGCCCAGTCTGCGCGCAAAAGAAGGACCGCCCTTCATTGAGATCAACCCCGCCGATGCCGCTGCGCGCGGCATTCGCCACGGCGATGAGGTCCTGGTGGAAAACGCGCGCGGATGGTGCTGTCTGCGCGCGGTAGTGACCGATGATGCGCCGTCTGGCGTAGTGATCGCTCCCAAAGGACCGTGGGCAAGTCTGTCACCCGACGGGCGCAACGTCAACTGGGTGACGCCCGACGCGCTGGCGGACCTCGCCGGGCAGAGCACGTTCCACAGCAATCTGGTGCAGGTGCGACGGGCAGAATGAGCGTTCCAGCGATCATCGCATTGGTGGGACTCAGCGGCAGCGGCAAATCGACGGTGGCGCGCCTGCTGGCGGCGCGCCTCGGCTGGCGTCTGTGCGACACCGATGCGCTGGTGGAACAGATGGCAGGGCGAACGATTCCCGCCATTTTCGCAAGCGAGGGAGAAGCCGCCTTTCGCGATCAGGAAACGATTGCGCTCACGGCGGCGCTCGCTGAATCGAACGCCGTCGTTGCGACCGGCGGCGGCATCGTGTTGCGTGACGTCAATCGCGCGCTGTTGCAGGAGAAGGCGTTCGTCGTATGGCTCGACGCCCCGACCGAGGTGTTGATTGCCCGGTTGCGCACCCACGACGAGGAGCGTCCGTTGCTGGCGGGAGATGATCCGGCGGCGCGGCTGGAGTCGCTGCGTATGCAGCGTTCGGCGCTCTACCGCGAGGTGGCGCATCTGATGATCGACACATCGGAGGCATCGCCGGAGGAGGTAGTGGAGCGGATTGTCGGCGCGCTTATCGAGAACCGAAAACCGAGAACGTGAAGCGCATTGCCCCGATCCGTCCACATCTGTCTCGATCCGTCCAATCCATGTTCTATGACAGGCTCTGCTCATATGATATTGATACTCGGAGAGGCGTTGCCATGAACATCAGACATCTTTTGCTGCTCGCTGCGCTGCTGCTTGCACTTGCCGGGTGCGGCACGATCGGCGCAGCGCCGACGCCGACGCCCGTGCCGCCGACGCCGACGCCCGTACCAACTCCCACGCCACGCCCGACGGCTACGCCGCTGCCGACGCCAACGCCCGTGCCGCCAACCCAACCTCCGGCCTCGGCATCCACCGAGGTCATCCGCAGCGGATTGCTCGCCTCCACAAAAGCAGACACCTACCGTATCGAGTTCTCGTTCAAGACGAAGGGTCCAACCACCGAAGGAGCGCCGATCACATCGCCGGATGGCACAATCGAACTCATCAGCATGAAAGGTGAAGTTGCTGGCACAAACTCGCGCGCGGAGATCGGCGGCTTCCTTGCTGCGCTCCTGTCTGGCGATCCGAAGAAGAGCGTCCAGTTTCTGACAGTCGATGGCAAGTCGTACATTCGCGGTCCGGCGCCGCTGCTTGGCGCGACCGAGGATGCCTGGTACGAACTGCCTGCCGAACAGATATCCTCGGCAGGAACGGTTTCTCCTGACCAGATCCGAGGATCGCTCCAGCGGAGCAGCGCCTTCGATCTGGCTGGCTTCACGCCAGGCGGCTTCGAGACGCTCGACGGTCAGCGCTGCACGATTTTCATCGGCGACAAAGAGACCACCATCCGGCTCCTGACCAGCGTCAACCAGGAGGGAACACTGCCGTCCACGCTCAGGGAGGAAGAGATCAAACAGGCGGAAACGCGCATTTCCATCTGCGACGATGGGCGGATGCACAAGATGACGCTCGACCTGACCGGAATTACGGCAGGGCAGACGGAACCGACGTCGTTCAGCATGCTGATCCGTCTGTACGATTTCAACAGCAACATCCGGATTGTCGCGCCCGCAAACGCACGCCCGCTGGCGCCGCCGTCGTTTGGTCTGCCGACTCCGACGCCGTGAACCGAGAACCAAGAACTGAGAGCAAAGAGCCGGGAGCGAACAGAGCGATCAACGTCAATCTGGCACGACCGTTGTGCTCCTGTTTCGGCAAGGGCTTCGACAGGCTCAACCCTCGCCGCACTCAGATGAGCGCCCAGTCGAGTCGCTGGCGGGAAGATCAACGAACCAGGACATTTGCTGCGGGCTGAAGCTCTGGCTGAAGTTGTGAAAGCCCCTCCAGGGCTGCCATGTCCTGAGCAAGGGCTTATGAAAATAAATCTGGTCTAGCCTGCGCAGGCAGGCTTCGCAACCGTAGCCCGCGACTTTAGGCGCCGGGCGGGTTTTGGAGTTTGAGAAACTAACCCGGTACCGCCGGATCTAGCCCGCGCAGGCGGGCTTCGCAGCTCTAGCCCGCGACCTTAGGCGCCGGGCGGGTAGGCGGATAGCGGAATATGTATTCAAAGTCCATCAACCGCCGGGCGCAGCGCAGAGCGCACGCGGCGTGATGGCGCGGGTCTGCCGGATTTATGCGGCGCGCAGCGGCGGCGACGCAGCGTGTCATCCAAGCGAGCAATAGGCTCTATGGACAGAAACCACAATCACCCTGCTGACGATCTGTACGTCACAACCCCCGGCGGCAGCTACGAGGTCATTGTAGCGCACGGCGCCCTCGATCAACTGCCGGAACGCTTGCATCGCCTTGGTTTGCGCGGCGCGGCCTGGATCATCAGCGATGACCAGGTGTTCCCGCATTACGCTCCTGCGCTGATCGAGCGCCTGCGCGCCGTCGGGTGCAACGCGCGCGGGTTTGCCGTGCCAGCCGGTGAACCGAGCAAAGACCTGGCAATGGTTGCGCGGCTCTACGATTGGCTGATCGGCAATGGCGTCGAGCGGCGCGATGTCGTGCTAGCGCTCGGCGGCGGCGTCGTCGGCGACCTGGCGGGGTTCGTGGCGGCGACCGTGCTGCGCGGCATCGCCCTCGTGCACCTGCCGACCACCCTGCTGGCAATGGTCGACTCGGCGATCGGCGGCAAAACTGGAGTGAACCATCCGCTCGGCAAAAACCTGATTGGCGCATTCCACCAACCGCGCCTGGTCCTCGCCGACACCGCGACGCTTACGACCCTGCCGCCGCGCGAACTGCGCGCCGGTTGGGCGGAAGTGATCAAGCACGCCGTCATCCGCGACGCTGCTCTGTTTACGCACCTCGAAGCCATCACTGATCCTGCATCACTCCGGGGCGAGTCGCTG
>JANWXL010000137.1 GCA_025055265.1 Roseiflexus sp. | reverse complement strand
ACATTGGTCCTCTGTTTTGTGGACGGCAATTAGCGTGCAATCCTCACTGACGCCACACAGCAGCCTTGCATGTGCAGGTTTGTGCCATGTCAGGCGAACCAGGCTCGATCTGAAGGGAAAATCGTGATGGGGCGCTGGTTGCAAGTCTGATTTGAGGAGGTCCGAAGCGCATGCGCCTGCGAGGCTTGAACGACGCCCTGCAGACTGCTGGCAGACTCAACAGTACAAACGCTTCTGATGCTGGCCTGAAAAGCCGGGATGGCGCGGGGACCACTGACGACAGGCGCGGTTGCTGCCCGGCTTAGGCTGCAGATGGAAGAGAACATCAGCGACATGCTGGCAAACGCCCGCCAGACATGCCGCCTGCGAGTGGCTTTGGCGGTATATGTCACACGACACCCCTCCTCTGTGGAGAGGATGCCTGATCCATCGCGTCAAGTATAGTTCATCCCTGGCGGGGATGGAAAACAGATCCCTCTACCGCCCGTGAAACAATCGTCACGGGCGCATTGGCGGTGGAACGCTCAGAAAGTGGATGTCGATTCGCAAGCCTCGAGAGAGTGAGAGTGCAACGCGAGCAAACATTCACTCTTGTGAGCGGAACCATCCCCGCATCAGCAGGGCTTCGCGCGCTCAGTGCAAGCGTTATGGTTTTTGAAAAATTATTCCGCTATCCGCCTATCCGCCTGGCGCCTGAAGTCGCGGGCTACGGTTGCGAAGCCTGCCTGCGCGGGCTAAACCGGGCGATACCGGATGATTTTCTCAAGCTCCATCGCGTTCGCGCGGACTTCCCGGCTCTGGCTAATGCAGGAAGGTCTGGATTATCTGAACCGCCAGCAGTCCAAACAGAAGGACTGTGGCCATCGCCGATACGAGTGCGATCAGACCAACGCCAATCAGCAAACGCAGTCTGATGCCCAGCGCCTGCGATAGATCAGGCCATTGCTTCGTGGGAGAGCAGGGCAAGGCGTTCCATTGATGGATTACGCTCCGAATGCCGAACACGCTACAGAGGACGAGAGTTACGAGCCAACCGACCAGGCTGGTTGACACCTGGTTGGATGGCTGATCGAGGGATACGCCGATAATGGCGCATATCGGCGACCCCAGCAAAACGAGAAAGAAATGCAGCGTTGGATCGCGCATAATGCCTGGATGTTCCATACCTCCAAAAACCCTTGACGGGGGACATCCAGCTATCCGGTTTGTGGCGGAGATGACGGTCATCGCCCGGTCAGGCCGCAGGGCGCACATGATCGCCACCTGGGCTGAGAAAGGAGCAACCCGCTGACGCCTGGCGCCACCGGGATGCATCCAGCTATGCGCTTCCTGGCGCGGGTAACGGTCATCACTCGGGCAAAGGAAAGGGGTCAGGGGCACGAACGTTCGCAATCAACGTCCCTAACCCCTAACCCCTAATCCCTAACCCCTACTTCCCCGTGCGCTTCTTGATCTCCTCGGTCAGCAGCGGCACGATTTCGTTGGCATCGCCGACAACGCCATACGTGGCGACGCGGAAGATCGGCGCGTCCGGGTCCTTGTTGATCGCCACAATCGTGCGCGAGGAGCGCATGCCCGCCAGGTGCTGGATCGCGCCCGAGATGCCAATTGCCATGTACAGTTTCGGACTGACCGTCTTGCCGGTCTGACCGACCTGATGCTCATAGGGCACCCAGCCAGCATCGACGATCGCGCGCGATGCGCCATAGGCGCCGCCGACCGCTTCCGCGAGCGGAGGGATCAGTTTGTAATAGTTCTCCGGCGAACCCAGGCCGCGCCCGCCCGATACGATGATCGCCGCGTCCGCCAGGTTGACAGCCCCCTGCTTCGGCGCAACGCTCACGACCTTTGCGCGCATTGGCACGCCAGGCATGGCTTCCGTTACCACAGCGCCAGAACGACCGGGGTTCGGCTGCGGCTCCGGGAAACTCTGCTTGCGCACCGAGACGACTGCTGTTTTGCCCGGGGCGAATGTCAGCGTATTGATGACGTTGCCGCCGTGCGAGCTGCGGACGGCGCTCACTGCGCCATTCTCGATGGATACGTTCGTCGAGTCGGCAGCGACGCCAGTATCGAGTTCCGCTGCCAGCGCCGCGCTGAAGTCGCGCATCTGGAAACTGGCGCCGGTCAGAATCAGGGCAGGCTGATATTTCTTCGCCAGCGCCGCGGCTGCACCGACATACGCATCGGTGGTATACTGCGCCAGCGCGCCATCATCGACCACATATGCTGTGTCAGCGCCGTAGGCAAACGCGGCATTTGCCAGATCACCGACGCCAGCGCCCAGGATCAGCGCACCGACCTTCATGCCGTTGGCGTCAGCCAGTTCGCGCGCCTTGCCAAGCAATTCCTTCGACACCCCGGCCATCTCGCCCTGGGAGGTTCGCTCAATGAAAACCCAGATCTCGTTCGCCATGGACGTTCTCCTGTCAGATAACCTGCGCTTCCATCAACTTGTCGACCAGTTTCTTGACCTTCTCGGCAGCGTCCTTCCCCTCGATCATTTCACCCTTCGGACGCGGCGGCGGCGGTACGCGATTGACCAGCTTCAACGCGGGGGTCAGATCAGCGGCGCTGAGACCGAGATCCGCTGCTGACCAGGTCGGAATCTCGACTTTGGCGACCTTGCGGATGCGCAGCAACGACGGGTAGCGTGGTTCATTGATGCCTTTGACGACCGTCACAACCGCTGGCAGGCTGGCTTCGACCGTTTCGATGACCTCTTCGAGGTGACGCTCGGCAACAATTTTACCGCTTTCGAGCGAGACAATCTTTCCTACATATGTCAACTGTGTCCAGCCGAGCAACCGCGCCAGCGCCGGTGCAAACGCCCCGGTCTCGTCATCAGTCGAGTTGCGACCGCCCAGCACGAGGTCCACATCGCCAAGCTTCTTGATGGCTGCTGCAGCGACCCGCGCAGCGCCGAACGTGTCCAGGTTGGTGAACGCCGGATCGCTCAACAGCAGCGAATCAGTGGCGCCCATCGCGAGCGCGCGACGAATCTGTTCCTTCCAGTCCTCTGGACCGATTGACAGGACGGTGACTTTGCCGCCCAGTTTCTCGTTCCATTGCAGCGCCTCTTCGACGGCGTACTCATCGAAGAGGTTCATAATCTGCTCGATCCCATCGGCGTTGATTGTCAGATCCGCGTTGATCTTGACCGAGTTGTCGCGCGGAACCTGTTTCATGCAGACGACGATGTGCATAGCGCCTCCCTCTTGCGCCGCTGGCCATTAGCGGCTTCGCATCAATGCTGCTTCCCCTGGTAATTCCGTTGTGCCGGTGACACATCGCATTATAACATGATGTTTATTATGCCCATTCATCCGGGTCATACGCTGGCAGCTCACGGCGCAGCGGCTTATTTTCGCGGAAGCCAAGCGCGAAATCCGCCTGGAGCAGTTCCTGCAATTCGCGGGTGCCCTCGTAGATGATGGCGCCGCGTGCGTTGCGCAGGTAGCGTTCGACGGGATACTCATCGCTGTAGCCGTAGGCGCCGTGGATCTGAATCGCATCGTCGGCAGCCTCGAAACTGCTGACGGTGGCGTGCCATTTGGCGAGGGTTGTTTCACGGGTGTTGCGGCGTCCCTGGTTCTTCATCCAGCCAGCGCGGTAGACGAGCAGGCGGCTGGTGTCGAGTTTGCGCACCATATGGCTGATCATGCGTTTGACCAGTTGATGCTCGGCGATGGGAACGCCGAAGGTCTGGCGTTCTTTCGCATAGCGGATGCTGGCTTCCAGGCTCGCCTGAATCAGACCGGTCGCTCCGGCAGCGACGGTGTAGCGCCCGTTGTCGAGCGCGGTCATGGCAATCTTGAACCCTTCGCCCTCTTCGCCGAGCCGGTTGGCGACCGGCACGCGCACATCCTCCAGAATAACCGAACCGGTATTGCCAGCGCGCACACCAAGTTTGCCATGGATCGGCTGGCTGCTGAAACCAGGCATAGTGCGCTCAACGATGAAACACGAGATGCCCCGGTTCCCCTTCGATGGATCGGTCTTGGCGAAGACCAGGAAATTGTCGGCAATATCCGCCAGACTGATCCAGGTCTTCTCGCCGTTCAGGATGTAATAGTCGCCATCGCGCCGCGCGGTGGCGAGCATCGCGCCGGCATCGGTGCCGCTGTTCGGTTCGGTCAGACAGTAGGCGGCGATCTTCTCGCCTTTCGCCTGCGGGATCAGGTACTTCCGCTGCTGTTCTTCCGTTCCCCACTGAAACAGCGTCAGCGAATTCAAGCCGGTATGGACGCTCATGACCACCCGCAGGAAACTGTCAACCCGCTCCAGTTCCTCGCACACGACTGCCAGCGCCAGGTAGTCCATTCCTGCGCCGCCGAGCCGCGTCGGCAGGCAGATGCCAAGCAGCCCCAATTCGCCCATGCGCTTCAGAATCGGGCGAATGTGCGGGCGGGTCTCCGGTCCCTCCATCGCCGCGCCGCTGCGGTCCCACTCGCGAATGAAGGGGGCGACCTCCTTCTCGGCAAATTCACGCACCGTGCGGCGCAGAATCTGGTGTTCCTCGGTCAGGAACATGTCGTAGTTAGCGGTGAAATCCATTGTTGTTTCCTCTCCAGAACCAAGAAATGAGAACCGAGAACCAAGGGTTAGGGGTTAGGGGTTAGATCGCCTGACTCAACCTGTAACCCGTCCCACCTTCCACCTTCCACCTGCAATCTGCTCACCCTCTTGACTCTCGCCTCTCGTCACCCGTCACTCGTCACTTGTCACTCATCACTCGCCCCTCGCCTCTTACCTCTCGCCCCTTACATATGACCAGCGTCTCCCTCACACCTTCGCAGGAGGTACATTCCCGGCTTCGAGGATGGCTCGGCGCGCGTCAACGCGCAGCAGCAGCGCGATGCCAGCAATGAAGAAGATGAGCAGCAGCAGGATCGCAATACGGTAGCTGCCGGTGAACTGGAGCGCCAGACCGAATACGAACGGTCCGAGCCAACTCGTGCCGCGTTCGCTGACTTCATACAGGCTGAAGTATTCCGACTCCTGTCCCGGCGGGATCATCTGCGAAAAGAGCGACCGGCTGATCGCCTGACTCCCGCCCAGCACAATTGCAATCGCTGCTGCCAGGATGTAGAACTGCGTTGGATTGCCGGGCTGCACCCAGCCATACGCCGCGAAGATCACACTCGTCCAGATCAGCAGGCTCACCAGGATGGCGCGGGTGGCGCCAAGCCATCCGGCGATGCGTCCGAAGACCAGAGCACCGACAAAAGCAACGAACTGCACCATCAGAATAGCAGAAATCAGCGTGGATTGCTCAAGTTTCAATTCTTCGGCGCCAAACTGCGACGCCAGAGCGATCACCGTCTGAATGCCATCATTGTAGAGCAAATAGGCGCCAAGGAACAGGAGCGTCTGCGGGTAGTGACGCGCCTTGCGCAGCGTTTCCCACAACTGCTTGAAGCCAATGGTCACATAATGCTCGCCCGGCGGGATCCGCTTGATCGGATCGCGCCGCCGCAGCGCCAACAGCGGAATGATTGTGAAGATCGCCCACCACATGCCTGCGGAGGTGAGACTGATCCGCACGGCATGCTCGGAGGAAACGCCAAACGACTCGGCGTTCTGGAAGAGCAAGAGGTTGGCGACGAGCAACAACCCGCCGCCGAGGTAGCCGAGCGCCCATCCCTGTGATGAAACGGCATCGCGCCGGTCAGGACTGGCGATCTCCGGCAGGAAAGCGTTGTAGAACACGATCGATGCGCCAAAACTCAGGTTGGCGATCAGAAACAACAACCCGCCAAAGAGATAGTTGCCGCCATCGAGAAAATAGAGCAGCATCGTAGCGATAGCGCCCATATAGGCGAACACGCCTAGAAGATGCTTCTTCAGATGAGTATAGTCGGCGATTGCGCCAAGGATCGGCAGAAAGAGAACCTGGAGCAACACCGAAAGAGAGACCATGTACGGGAAGAAGGCGCCAGCGGCGACCGGAATGCCCAGCGGGTAGACAAACCCGGCCGCATCGGCGGCGCGCCGGGTCACCGAAGTCAGGTACGGACCAAGGAAAACGGTCACGACTGTGGTGGAAAAAGCGGAATTCGCCCAGTCATAGAAATACCAGCCAACCTGTTCGCGGCGATCATCAGTCACAGCGCCACTGGCGCTGCGCGCGATCTCGATCTCCATACACTCCTCTCTTCTCGTCATCCGTCACGCATCACGCCCTACATCCACCGGAGACGGTAGGGCGCCGTCGCAGCGGTACGCCTGGAGACATTGCGATGCACCACCTCTTCTGCGGCGCGTCTCGCGGCTGCCGGAGACGGTGCGGGGCGCCGTCTCTTCTGCAGCGCGTCTGGAGACGGTGCGATGCACCACCTCTTCTGCGGCGCGTCTGGAGACGGTGCGATGCACCGTCTCTTCTGTGGCGCGTCTTATGTCTACTGTCCTTTCCACGTTGGCTGGCGTTTCTCGAGAAACGCTGATGTTCCTTCCTTTGCGTCCTCGGTAGCTACAATCGCACCGAAGAGCGCCGCCTCGTACATACATCCTTCCGCCAGCGGCATGTCCAGTCCGCGGTTGATCGCCTGCTTGATGGCGCTAATCGCCAGCGGCGCTTTCGAGGCGATCTTCAGCGCCAGCGCGCGCGCCTCGTCCATCAATGACGCCGTCGGCACGACGCGATCAACCAGACCAAGGCGCAGCGCCTCTTCCGCCGGGATCATATCGCCAGTCATGCAGAGCAGACGCGCCGCCCCCGGACCAATCAGGCGCGGCAGACGCTGCGTGCCGCCCCAGCCGGGAAAGATGCCAAGATTGATCTCTGGTTGACCAAGCATTGCGGTTTCGGCAGCGATGCGAATATCGCAATTCATCGCCAGCTCAAGCCCGCCGCCAAGCGCATACCCATTGATTGCCGCGATGATCGGCTTTCTCATCTGGTGCATGAACAGACCGAGCTCGTGGGCGGCTTCGCTGAACCGTCGCGCAGCGTCGGCGCTCGGCAACACCCGGATTTCGGTGATGTCGGCGCCGGCGGCGAATGCGCGGTCGCCAGCGCCCGTAATGATGGCGACGCGCTGCGATGCGTCGGCTTCGAAGGCGCGCAACGCTGTAAGGAGCTCGGCGATGGTCGCCTGATTGAGCGCATTGCGCACACGTTCACGGTTGATGGTAATGATCGTCAGCGGACCGTCGGCGGACACGAGGATGTTGTCGTAGGTCATGGCGCATCCTCCTTATCTGTAGTACGTACAGGGCGAGCGTATTATAACAGGAGTGAGGCGCAAGGCGAGAGGCGCGAGGGGTTATGCGTTATAAAGAGGGAACGTTGAATATTCCACGTTGCACGTTGAACGTTGCAGGTGGCATGTAGGGGCGCGCCGGTGGCGCGCCCACCCGCGCCGCCAGCGCGCCCGTGCCACGCGGCGATGAAGGGAGAGCAAATTGAGAGGCGAGAGGGAGCGAAGTGTGTGTCATTCGGAGTATATGCACTACCACGCAAACAAGGGTGTACAATCTATCACCGATGGCTTCGTGCTGAAGGGTCTTTGCGCCTTCGTGCCTTTGTGTGAGGTAATAAAGACAAACGCTCGAGCAAACGGAGCACTCAAAGAGCGAGCCATCACCAATGATTTCGCGCTGAAGAGTCGTTGCGCCTCTATGCGAGCTTATTGTGAAAGGAGCACTCCATGCACATCGCAGGCAACGGCGCCCTGATCACCGGCGGCGCTTCGGGGTTGGGCACGGGTGTCGCGCGTCATCTGGCGGCGCTCGGCGCAACAGTAACGATCGTCGACGTCAACCGCGAGGCGGGTGCGGCGCTCGCGGCGGAACTCGGCGAACGGGCGCGCTTCGTCGCCGCCGATGTCGCCGACGCCGAACAGATGCGGGCGGCGGTCGAGGCAGCCGCGAGCGACGGCAACCTGCGCATGCTCGTCTGTTGCGCGGGCATCGCCACGGCGGAACGCACCCTGGGCAAAGAGGGACCGCTGCCACTCGAACGGTTTACGCGCGTGATCGCGGTCAACCTGATCGGCACATTCAACGCCATCCGGCTGGCAGCGGCGGTCATGGCGGGCAACACCCCCAACGACGATGGAGAACGCGGCGTGATTGTCTGCACCGCTTCGATTGCCGCGTTCGAGGGGCAAATTGGGCAGGCGGCGTACAGCGCCTCGAAGGCTGGCGTGGTCGGCATGATGCTGCCGCTGGCGCGCGAACTGGCGCGGCACGGGATTCGCGTCGTCGGCATCGCTCCGGGAACCTTCGACACGCCGATGCTGGCGGGGCTGCCCGAGGCGGCGATCACGGCGCTGGCGCAGCAGGTTCCGTTCCCGTCGCGCCTCGGCAGACC
>JANWXL010000097.1 GCA_025055265.1 Roseiflexus sp. | reverse complement strand
GTACCATCTGCGACCACGGCGGTCACCGAACAGGAGCGACCTGATCGCGAAGCCGATGAGGCGCTGCGGCGCAGGCTGCGGGCGCTGATCGGCGGCGACGATCACGATGGCGATGGCACAGGCAACGGCGGCTTCGATGATCAGGCGCCGGTCGATGGCAATGGCGCTCTCGCCGAGGACGAGCCGGAAGCGTAAAGGCGATGCGCTGCGTCGCCGCCAATGGGAAGGGGCGACCCGACGGGTCGCCCCTTCCGCGTCTCCAGGACTGGTCACCTAGTGGGTCGCTCCCCATCCATCAGTCCGTATGGACGACTCGCCGGGTCGCCCCATTGCGCACCCTTTGGGCCGCCCTTACAACTCGATGCCTATTCGTGCCAGAACCGCAGTCGCCGCCCCATTGACCCGCATGAGCGCCAATCGCCGCTGGAGATAGTCGTAATCGAGCGCCTGGCGGCGCGCAATAGCTGTGGCATCGGCAATGTCGTGCTTCCCCTCCTCCGGGCCGCGCGCCAGCAGCGCTTTGTGCAACGCCACATCTTCCGGCGACAACACCGGAACCAGCGATCCGAGCAGTGGCAGACGCCGCACACGACTGCGCATCTCGGCGTCGAACGTGAAGGGATAGATCTCTCGACCACGCCGGATGGTCAGATCATCAAAAATCTTGATGCCGCGCCAGAGGATGCGCTGACCATCGAATTGCACCACCTTTTGATGCTGGTTGAGCAATCGTACAACCTCTGGCAACTTTCCTGGCTCAATGAGGATATCAATATCCTGAATGGGGCGGCGATTGCCGTAGAGATGGGCTGCAGCGCCAGCACAGACCGCCCATGCGAGATGATGCGCATCGAGGGTGCGCTGCACGACGCCGAGGTTGCCTGCAATGAGAGACATGTACGCTACCTGATGAATATGTTGTAATCGTGCCTGCCGGTTTTATGATAGCGGAACAACAGCGTTCATGGCAAGAGACCTGATGGTCCTACCCGCCTATCACCCATGGAGACCAATGAGCGCGCGGTGCCTGACCCATTCTTCGCGGTAGAGACGCATCTCGAAGAACTCCACCTTCAGGCCGCGCGTGTCATCGCGGAAGTGGCGACGCAGCGGGGCATATGCCGGTTGATCGAGGATGCGCCGATCAAACAGCGCGCCCGCATTGCGCCAGTCGCTGCTCACATACTGAAAGCCGAGACGGGTATAGCAGCGCACCGCACGAACATTGGGCGCTGCGACATCGAGCACCATCAGGTGATACCTGAGCGTTCCGAAATAGTAGTCGAGAAACAGTGTGAGCGCTTCAGTGCCAAGCCCCCGACCAACATAGGGCGCTGCGAACGTGACGCCGAGACGCGCCTGACCGCGTCGCTCGTCGATTTCGCGCAGCGAGATGCGCCCGATCAGCGTACCGCTGCCGTTTTCAACTGCCCAGCTTCGACGATAGACGCCATGGTCGAGCCACGCATTCCACATCCCGCCGCCGAATGACGACGGACGCGGCAGATTCCATAAGGGATCGAACGGATCGTTATAGGGCGGCCACTCATCAGCCAGTTCATCATCGTGACTTTCCCACGGGCGAATAAGGACTCGCGGACCGCGCAACTCCATGACCATCTCCTGCTGACAGGGTTCAGATCGCATCGACCTGCAACTCTTCCAGACCACCGACATCACCGACGATCAATTGCACGAGTTCCGGCATAACTGCGCCTGGAGTCGTATTCACAACATAATCCGCCATCAGTGTATAGACCGACTCGTCAGGCGCGATGGTCATGACAAATGCGCCATGGCGACGCGCCACAAAGGGAAATGACGCGACCGGTTCGATGGCGCCGACCGTCCCGACACAGAGGAACACATCACACTGTTCAACGACATGCCGCGCGCGGCGCAACTCGTGGTGCGGCAATCCCTCGCCAAACATGACCACATCCGGCCGCAGCAGGCTGCCGCACTGTGCGCAGCGTGGCGGAATTTCGCCATCATCATCCCAGGCGAACGCGAGATGGCCCGACTCATAGCAGCGACAGCGGCGCAGGCTGCCGTTCAGTTCGATCAGATCGCGTGAACCGGCCCGCCAGTGCAGCCCATCGATCGATTGCGTGATCAGCGTAAACTCGGGATAGTACTGTTCCAGATCAACGAGCGCGTAGTGCGATGCGCCAGGTTGTGCGCGTTCTGCGAGCGCACGACGATAGGCATACCACTCCCATACCAGACGCGGGTTGCGCACAAACGCCTGTGGCGTCGCCAGTTCACTGACATCGTACTGCGCCCAATAACCGGTGTGCGCTTCGCGAAATGATGGAATGCCGCTTTCCGCTGCAACCCCGCCGCCGGTCAGAGCTACAACGCGCCGGGCTTGCGAGAGGCGACGGAGCACATCATCGGGGAGTGTCAGAGACATGGCGCATCTCCTTCATCGACACCAGGGCAGAGGGCGGCGACTCATCACGGCGCATGACCAAAGGCAGCGGTCATCAGTGCAGGAAGCAACCGCCCTGACGGCGCGTACAGATGCAGGTCCAACAGACCATCGAGCGCACCGGGAGCGATGTTAATCTCAACCGTATATGCGCCAGCGGACCGCGCAATCAAGGGTAGATCAGCAGCAGGACGCACGACCCCCGATGTGCCGATACAGAGGAAGAGGTCACATCGCTCAGCCGCCGCCACAGCGGTGCGCCAGGCCTGTGGCGGCAGCAATTCGCCAAACCAGACCACATCAGGACGAACCAGACCGCCGCACTGCGGGCAGTATGGCGGCGCATCCTGAGGCGCAGTCGTCAATTCAACAGGCTCACCACAGCCAAAACAGCGATATCGAAACAGGTTACCATGCAATTCTACCACGTTTTGACTTCCGGCGCGGCGGTGAAGACCATCGACGTTCTGGGTGATGAGCGTAAAATCCGCGACCCGTCGCTCCAGTTCGGCGAGCGCCAGGTGTCCCGGGTTAGGCGTGGCGGATTCGACCAGCGCGCGACGATAGGCGTACCACTGCCAGACGAGCGTCGGGTTGGCGCGGAATGCCTCTGGCGACGCCAGTTCTGCCGGATCGTAGCGCGCCCATAAGCCAGTCTGCGCATCACGAAAGGTGGGCACGCCGCTTTCAGCGGAAACGCCAGCCCCGGTCAGGACCGCGACTCGTCGCGCGCTACGTAAACGCTCGATCAAGGTGTCGGGAATGTGCATATGGTCATCCATAGATTAAGATCTCGTCCGAATAACCATTATATGGTTTTGAATAATTATTCCGCATATCCGCTCGTCCGGCCGGCGTCTAAAGTCGCGGGCTACGGTTGCGAAGCCCGCCTTCGCGGGCTAGATCCGGCGATACCGATTAGGCGCTCGCGGAGGAGCGCCCTTACTCACGGCGCTATGACATCGACGGTTCCTACCACAAGACGGTTTTCAGGGAGCGTTGAGGCGGATGTTGTGATCGGCAGGCGCGTGTCTGGCGCACCATCGCCGCTGTAG